>JAGCGE010000227.1 GCA_017649745.1 Clostridiales bacterium
TATGAGATCGCAGCAGGAACGATGATGTCAAAGTACCTGATCTGTGATCCTTCCTTAAGGAATGAATTGATGTTGCTGATGACGAAGTTTGTATACTTCGTAACGCACAGAAGACAGATCATTATGATAAGACCGACAAGGAGCACCGCCCACTTCTTGGATTTTGCCTTGGCCTTGATCGCCTTCTTCTCATCTTTGGTTATCGACTCTTTATTCGCGGCTAAGTGCTCTTTTGTCTTACTGTCGATCCTGCCGATCAGCGTCGCGCAGAGATATGCCGTTATGAAAGTCACGAATATGAAGATGAGATGCGGGCATGATCTGTCATGAAGAAGATCACTGTATTGCCTGTCCGCGACGTAATAGAATCCGACACTCGCTATAAGAAGGAGCGGCCACTGAGCTTTTTTCGGAACGATATAATATATGACCGCCAGGACTATGACGGATATTATGAACTGCGCGGACGTGAATATCATCTGTTATCAGTCCTCATCCTCTAATTTCTTGATGAGGGCATAAAGTGCGGATGCGGAATTGAAGTTCTCAGGAACGATCTCTTCAGCAGGGATTACAACGTCGAATTCCTCGTTGATCTCTGAGATTACTGAAACGATGTCAAATGAATCGAGGATCTTGTCATCGATAAGTGTCGTGCAAGTATCGAAATCCACATCAGGATGAAGGTCTTTTAATATCTTTATTAATTCTTCCATCTTCTCTTTCCTTTCACATAGAAGCGAGTTTTTTACGGTCTATCTTACCGTTGGCTGTAAGCGGCATAACATCAAGTTTCTCCGCTTTGTTAGGGATCATGTATCTAGGCAGTTTCTCCTTAAGGATCGATATGATCTCACCTGTCTCGATATCGCCAACGTAATAGAGCTTTATTTTATCTTTTTCCTTATCATAAACGCAACAGCAGGTCTTTATCGGATCGATGTTGTTGACGTTGACTTCAATCTCGCCTAATTCGATCCTGTGACCCATGTGCTTTATCTGGAAATCCTTACGGGATACGAACATGAGCTCGCCTCTCTCGTTACGCTTTCCGATATCGCCGGTCCTGTAGATAAGCTCAGGATAGATCTTATTGAGCGGGTTCTGTACAAAGACCTCGTTCGTCTTCTCGAAATTCTTATAGTAACCGATCGTGAGCGAAGTTCCGACTACGCAGATCTCACCTTCCTCACCGTCCTTACAGAGTTCGTTCTTCTCATTAAGAAGAAGGATCCTCGTGTTCTTGAACGGGCCACCGATCGGAACGGAATCATTAAGATCGAATTCCCTGTCTACCTTAAAGTAGCAGCACATTCCAGTAGCCTCAGTAGGTCCGTAAAGATTCGTGAACTTACAGTTTGGCAGCGCTTCTCTCCAGATATTGAGCTGCTTTATCGGGAAGACCTCGCTTCCGAAAGCGATATTATTCAGATACTCAGGCTTAACCTTCTCGAAAGTCTTGAAGGACGATATCATCGTGAGCGCCGACACTACCCAGCAGACAGTATTGATCTTGTGTTCATTAAGAAATTCGACGAGCTTTATCGGGAACATGAAAAGCGACTTAGGAACGATGACCGTCTTAGCGCCGAACTTAAGTGTCGGATAAAGTTCCTTAAGACAAGCGTCGAAATAAAGCGGTGTCTGATTAGCAAAGACCGTATCATGGTTAAATTCCAGAACATCCGACAGGTTCTCGATATAATCGATGACTGACCTGTGGCAAGCGACAACGCCCTTTGGAATTCCCGTTGATCCTGAAGTAAATACGATATAGATAGGATCTGTGTCGATCTGGTTGTCTCTTATCTTCTGAAGCGCCTCATCATCGATATCAGCAGTGATCGCCTCCGAATAAAGAAGGATCTCACCTTTAAATTCCATCGAAAGCGCGATCTCTCTTGTCTCCTCGTCACATATCATGACTCTTGGCATGAGAGTCTGAAGGATAAGCTCAGTACGGAACTTCGGCATCTCCTCGTCGATCGGCACATAATAGCAGCCGCCGTAAACGCAGCCGAAGAAAGCGCTGATCGCATTCGGATGCTTCTTCATGAAAACAACGACAGGTTCGCCGTAGTAGCCCTTGCTGCTCAGAAGGCTTCCGATCGCGCGGCTCCTCTTATATACCTCGCTGAACGTCAAGTCGTTACTCTTATCCTCATTCGCGAAAGCGACCTTATCCGGGTAAAGCCCGACCGTCTTGTCGAGATACTCCATTACATTACGCTGCTGCATATTCATAAGTATTCCTCTCTTATCTCCTTGCCGCACGCCCTGATCGACGCCTTCGCAAGTTCCTCCATCGCATCGACCGTCATGCTCAGGTCGAAGTTTTCGCGCCTCAGAAGCGACAGCTCGGTGCATCCGAGAACGACCTTCTCAGCGCCTTTTTCCCTGAAGCTACTGAGGATCTTATCAAGCTTATCCCCCGACGGCTTCTTGCCCGCCTTTATCTCATCATAGATAAGACTCATCACAAGCGCCTGTATATCAGGGTCCGGTACGACCGGCTCTATTCCTTCTTTTCGAAAAGCATTCTGGAAAAGCTCACAGCTTACTGTTCCGTCAGTTGCCATGATGCCGGCTTTCCTGATGCCGCCTGCCTTAAGGGTATTCGTCGTCTCATAGACTGCGTTTAATATCCTGGTGTCAACATTCGCGCAGAGCTTATCGTGAAAACAGTGCGCGGTTATGCATGGGATCGCTATTACATCAGCACCGTATGATACCAGGCGCTCAGCTACTTCATTGATCGGCGGTAGCGGATCTTCGCTACTCCTTCCCAGGATGAAGGCCGTCCTGTCGGGAATATCGGGCTTACTTATAACGATCATCTCGATATGATCCTGATCCTTATCTGCCAGGGTCATCTCAGTGATCATCTCCATGAAGTATGTCGTAGCCATCGGGCCAAGCCCGCCTATTATTCCCAGTTTCATCTCATCTTCCTCAGTCTTCCGCAACCGTGTAGTTATAGTAATTCAGTTTATCCTGGAGTGACTCCTTGGATATAGTCGGAAGTCCCTCATGGTCGAAGTGATATCTGAATCCGTGTATGTAATTAAGTGCATCGAGCTCGTCTTCCGTAAGGAGATAAGCATTCATCGGCGTGTTGGTACTGCTGCAATCCATGAAGTACCATCCGTCCTCGACCCGCAGGAGGTTCCAGAAATGAGACGAATCACGGGCATCATTTCGTTCCACAACATAGTTATCTATTCCTGCCACATCGAAAAGCGCCTTAGCGCAGACCGCATAAGTGTAACAGTCTCCGCGAAGAGTCGTGAAGCCTTCATAAGCTCCGGCTGTCCAGTGTGACTTGTCTGAAGTTCCGATATAGTGGAGATTATTCTTACACCACGCATAGATCTTGAAGCCCTTCTGCTCGTCGCTCATCGAATCATCGACGATCTCATCAAGCACCTTGGATGCTTCCTCATATACGAGGTCAGGCTCTACATAACCTTCAGGCTTCTCAAGGATCGTTACCTTCGCATAAGCTTCAGTCGAGTTACCGGTGTTATCGGTCGCGATGTACTTGACCCTGTATTCACCCGGCTTATCAATATTGACTTCTGAATTATCTATCGTAAGTACAGGATTAGGATCCTGCGAATCTTCGAGCGTGATATCTTCACGATACTTGATGTTGTCACCCTGATAAGACTCTATCGGATGGATACCATAGATCTTCGGCGGATCGAAGTCATCAATAACAGTAAGCTTAACAGGAAGGATCGTCTCGTTACCTGAAGTATCCGTGAACCTGACGCTGCCGTCCTTCTCGCCTCCGGACAACACATCCGGCGTATCTTTAAAATCGATCTTAACTTCCGTCACGTCGCTATAATCGACAACGAAGTCCATCGCTGTCGGCATGTCGTAAAGATCCCTCTCGAGATCTCTTACTGAACCCTGTGGCGGGATCGTATCCTGGATCGTCAGCATACTTACATATCTAATATTGTCGCACCAGAAAGTGATCGGGTAAGTTCCCGGGATCGTAGTATCTATCGTATTGATATCAATAGTTGGGTGAACATAATCAGGGTCGCCGGTGAAAAGTCCCATATCAAGGCCTTCTCCAGCCTCGATCACGACTTCCGCATTAACCTTGCCGTCGAATCTCTCGATCCTCTTGATCGCACACATAACGAGTGCGAGCACCATGACAAGGCTGAATATCAAAAGCAGAAATCCCCTTCTGCTTATTCTGTACGCTTCTTTAGTTTCCACCAGGCATAACTCCCAATTTAGATGAAAGCCAGATTACAAGCACGATCGTCCAGAAAGTCATAACGATCACGACCAGGATCTTCCAAGCCCATGAGAGGACGAACTTGATCTTGCTCCACGCTTCCCTTCTCTCGGCAGCCTGAAGCTGTGCCTTCGTCATATGCGCCTTAGGCATATCATTTCTGTACAGATAGAATCCGCACTTCGTACATATCGTCCTTTTGTTCTCATTTACAGTCTTGCATCTGGGACACTTCATATTTTTACCCTAATTCGAAAAAAGTCAACTTCCCTTTCGCAATTTCTTCAGGCTCCCTGATATATCCGATAACATCCTTGGTCGTCGAGAACCTCTCGAGCCTTCCGTTATCGAACATCCTCTTGCTGACACTGCCCGCTCCGATAGCGAGAACATCGCGCTTATCCGTCATCATCGCGACATTATAGAGACACTCAGTCCCCTCAAGCGCGAACCCCACATTTTCCAGTCCGTGACTGGTGTCTTTTTGCCTGTACATATAATACGGCTTATAGCCCTTACCTTCAAGCATTTCATAAGTTTTGGACAGTACCTCGTCGAGCCTGTCGCTTCGCCCCATCACATCATTGCGCCCGATGACCGCACGCCTCTTCTTATAAAGCGTATGTATCGTGATATTCTCCACCTTCAGCTCGAAAAGTTCCTCCAGCGAACCTATCAATTCTTCAGGCTCCTCGCTATTCAGCCCCGCGATCAGATCCGAATTGATCACCTCAAACCCGATCTCCTGCGCCTTCTTAACTATATTTACATAATCCTTCGCCGTATGAGCCCTGTTAAACTTCCTAAGCGTCTCATCATTCAGCGTCTGCGGATTGATGCAGATCCTCTGGACCCCATGATCCTTCAAGATCCTGAGCTTCTCCTCACTCAGCGTATCAGGCCTTCCCGCCTCAACCGTTATCTCATGAGGCTCCGTGAACCTGATATATCTACTCACGGCATCCATGACTTTCTTAAGATCATCCTCATCGAAAACAGTCGGGGTTCCGCCTCCGACATAAAGCGACGCCACAGCCTTAAGCTTCGGACCGATGATCGCTATCTCTTTAACCAGCGCATCCGCATACTCATGAAGCCTTCCTAAATGATGGCTTATCTCCTGCGATACGAACGAACAGTAAGCACACCTTGTCGGACAAAACGGCACGCCGATGTAGATATTCATCGCATCAGCTTCTTCAAGTTCCAATATCTGCTCTTCTTTTCGATAAGTATCAATACAAAGACGAGCCTTGTCAGGCCTTACCATGTATTTTCGAACAAGAGCATCAGGATCTTTCTCTTCGCCTGCTACGATCGTAGGCCTTATTCCCGTCAGGCACCCCCACGGAAACTCAAGCCCGGTGATCTTACTTAACATATAATAAAGCTGCCTTTTAACTTCGCGCTTTAATGGAAGCTGGCCGTCGAAAGCACTTTTAAACTCGCTTTCCCAGCGTTCTTCCTCACCTTTGACATAAGTTAGAACCTTATCGTCATACTTACTTACGATATCAAGATCGATCGGCGCATCACATTCAAGGAATCCGAGCTCGCGATCTTCCCTTGCCGCACCAAAGAACAGCCTCAACACATCATTAAGGCCATAGAAGCATTCATGTCCAATGATAGTTATCTTTATCATTCCTCGATCTCCGGAAGGACATAATCATAGAAGAACTCGACATAGAGATTGCTGTCAACCTGATAAGTATCAGTTCCGCCTTCCTGTCCGTTCGACTCAAGGAACGCATTATTGGTGCTCTCAGACACCTCGGCAACTTTCTCAGCCACCTTGCCTGTCTTGAACGAATCCCAATAGATCGAAGTAGCTTCAAGATCCAAGAATACCTTACGCATCTCAGCAGAGTTAAATGAGCTCCAGTTATCAAGAATGCCACAAAGACTGGAGAAGATCTCGAAATAACCCGCATACCTGAAGTCAGCTCTGTCAGACATGGTGCAAGCGATCGCAGCGATGAAATTCGCATCGCCTTCCTTGGCATAGCCCCTCGCATGAATAAGCTCGTGGCACACCGTCAGCGGAAAATCGATCGGCGACGTATAATCAACATTGATATTGGATTCACCCAGGAACGGATCATAAGCACCGACGATATTCGTATAACTCCAGTAATGACTTAACATAACAGGCTTCGCCCTCACGAAGTTATAGCTCAATCCCAGGTCGAACTCCTTGTTGACCGTATTAAGCAGGATGTTCGCGTGATAGACCGTCTCAGGAAAGCTCGTCATCATATGCGAGACCATATTATAGTCTTCGCCAAGCTGGCTTCTCGCGATGATCATCTCCGTATAAGCCCACGCCTGAACCTTATAAAGATCCTCCACGTCTCTTTTCGAGACCTCAAGACCGAGCCTTCTTGCCGCCGTATCCCTCTTATAGTTGATGCCATGCATCAGCTGGAATGTGCAAGACATGAAAGTCGCGATAAGAAGCACGGCCGTGAATACTTTCAGAAGATAATCCGGAAGTTTCCTCTTCTTGATGCTCTTAACAAAATAAACAACAAACAGTACGAGCAACACGATCGCGATTATGATACCAAGAGTGATTACAGTCTCTGTTATCGAAAAAAAGAAAAAATTGCAGATCGTATTACTCAGATACGAGATCCTTGGGAAGATATTCTCACAATAGAAATTAGCCATTCCCCTTGTTATCAGATTCGTTCTAGGTACGATAAAACTTGCGGCCAAAAGTCCGCCCGCAAGGATCAGCATGATGATCTTCAATATGATCGTTATAGTTTTTTTCATTTTCTCCCCATTATCCAAACAACCAGATATGTGATACCAAGTACCACCGGCTGATGAACCAGATATATGATCAGCGAATGCCTTCCCATGAAAGCAAACGGCTTTGTTATCTTTCTTACAGCAGAAGGCGCATTCGGAAACAACGTCTTCCTGTCAGAATAGATGGTCCTTCCGACCACAGCTCCTATAAGGAACACTCCGATCCACGGAAAAAGTGGCATATAGTCGCCCATATAAGGTGAATCCTCATTGAGTATTCCAAACGGAATAAGAAGATTTGTCTTAAATACTCCGTTATACCTTGCGATCTGATTACCGATCTCGACTGCCCAAAGTCCGAAAAACGCCATAAGAAGACTCATGACTTTCGGATTCATCTTAGTCTTCTTCTCAATAAGCGCCAGCACAAAATACAAAAGTATTCCGACCGACAGAGTATGAAGAACGTTAAATATGATAAGACAATCTATTCCGAAATACTTTGTCACGATAAAAGTTACGAGTGTAACCGTCAACGCAACTACAAGAAGTTTAATACCTCTTTTAAGATTATTCTTGGAAAAAGTGCAACAAACACCTGAAAGACCAACAAAAGTTATAAGCGTCAAAGTCTCACCAAAGACCCAATACCAATTAGACGCAAGATAACTGAACGCTTTTAACCTTACGATATACCTTATATCAAAAGAAAAATGCATAAAGACGACCCAAAGGATCGCTATACCTCTAAGTACATCGAGTTCAAAAGCTCTGTCCTTTACCTTATCGGGCTTCGTTCCCATGATCACTCTCCTACGATACAACTACCGACTGCAGTTGCGAAGACTGCGTCTTCAGGAACGATAAAGTTAACATGATAAAGAGCGCTGAATGCTTTGGACATATCTTCGCACTGGCTCATACTTGTAAGCTGTCCGGTCAAAACGATATCGTTAAGTCCTGCATTTCTTGCAGCGAGAACGGACATAGTACCTATCGACTGATAAACAAGATTCATGATTCCTCTGATCTTGTCTTCCTTCGAAAGATCATCACTGTTCTTACCAAAGTTAGAAGCAGTTGTATCCATAGGAAGACCCGGGATCTCAACTTTAGAGATGTCACCGATCGTAAGATCCACCTTGTTAATATCACCGTTAAGTGCCATTTCAGAAAGCTTCTGAGCATCGTCAACATGAATGACTGAATTGGAAAGTCCTACCAAAGTGCCTCCGCCGACACCGGAACCGATAATATGTCTTACTCTTTCATAATCTGCATCAAGATAAGCCGTACCTGTTCCCATCGAAACAACAACAGCTTTTGAAAGACCTGAAAGATAAAGTCCGCCAAGTCCGGTTGCCATAAACTCAGTAACTATTCTTGTCTTGATGCCGAGAAGCGAACCGGAAGAAAATGATGAGCCGACACCGGTAAGATTTACCTGGTCAACATCACTTACCTTCAAACCATTCTCATCTATAAGTCTGCCTAATGCTCCGAATGCCGAAGTGACAGGATCATTAGCCTTTACGACACATTTTGCAACGATCTTATTATCTCTCATTCCGACGATCTTAGTAGTGCTACCACCAACATCTAATCCAACTACAATACCCATCGTCTATTCTCCTAACAAAAATAATGCCCCGCGCCTGCGGGGCATTAACAGTATATCAAAATTATTGATCTTTTGAAACTTACCACTCTTCAAATTCGATGTGTTCAGCTTCAGCTTGTGGAGTGATCTTCTGAGCACGACCACAATATACAGAACCTTCATATACATATGTATAATGGTTAATTCCAGCTACAGCGGATGTGGATTGATCAGTAAGGATAACCTTGTACTTAACAACACCGTCATCACCGATGGATGCCTTAAAATCTACATCCCACTTATCTTTGTCACCAGGAATAACCTTGTACTGTTCGAGATTAAATAAAGCTACAGAGTTCTTGCTCAACTTGTTATCAACGTTAACGTAGATTGACTTAGAACCTGAACCAACTTCTTTTGCATTAATGATTGTGTTCTCAAATGCTCTACCACAAAGCATAGCGTAATCAGCCATATCGTTCGTAGCAATTACATTTGAATGAGACTTCATTACTACAAGGATCAATGAGAAGAATACTGAAGCAGTAATAGCCATGATGGCAACTGCAAGCATAATCTCCAATAATGTAAGACCCTTTTTATTCTTCTTAGATATCTTAATCATATGGAATAACCTCCAAGACCACCATAACTAACCGTTAGATCTTCTTATTGCATCTTGTGCAGTACCATGCCAAGTCGCCCTGATTTCTTCTGAGCTTATCGCCCTTATGACATGTAGAGCATTTCATATCTGGCATAGCGTAGGAAACAGCATAACGATTCTCAGTTGTGTTTCCGCTTTCTTCACCGTAAGCACCGGATACGATCGTACCGGAATCTGTACCCTTCCAAGTGTTTACTCTAACCTTTTTAGTAGATCCAGAAACACTTACGGAAAGATCCATAGGGGAACTTGTTCCCTCTGCGTCAATCTTATCTTTGTTAGCAGCGATTTTAGCGTTTGCTGTGGTAGTATTCTTTCCACCATACTGTGCATAGATCGCTGTGTTACCGGAATAAGAAAGAGTTGACATAAATCCCTGCATAACCATGGTAGATGCAATCAATAAGATGGCTACAGCAAGCAAAACTTCAAGCAATGTAAAACCTTTTTTATTTAACTTCATAATAGCCTCCATCAGAATCCGTAACCCTTCAGCTTTTGAGCTGTTGCAGAGTTGCTGGCCTTCATTGAACTAACAGCACTGTTTGTTTTGGAGGAAGCACTCTTACTTGTCTGCAAGTATTTATTAGCGGCAATACCTATTACTGCAGCTAAAATAACAATGATTGCAATGACCAATGTCATTTCAAGTAATGTATATGCCTTCTTTGAATGTTTATTCAACTTACGCATAATATCCTCCTGATAATGTTTTTCACCAATGGATTATAGCAGAATCTTTTCACATTTTCTACAAATTCGTTACAAAGGATCGAGATTTAACACTTTGTTAAAAATCTCCGAGTTTTAGCACTCTTTCCTTAACATTTTGTTAAAAAATAGGGGGAGATTGCTCCCCCCCCAAAAAAGTCAATCAATAATCAAATTAGATTACTGCAGCGATCTCGTCTGCGATGGACTCTGTTGAAACGTTGTGCTCAGAAACGTCAGCAGCAGCTGTCTTAGCATACTTAACGTACTTAGCAACACCTGCGAGCATAACAGCTGCGAGGATAACGATGATAGCAATAACGAGAACCATCTCTACGAGTGTGAAACCCTTCTTGGACTTTGAAATCTTTTTCATAAGAAATTCCTCCTAAAAAATTGTTTTATTGAGTTTGTAATTAGATTATAGCACCTGATTTTGAAATTGCAATAGGAATTTTGAACTTTTTTCACATTTTTTTCGCAATTTGTGTTTTTTTCTTCAATATTCGTCTCCTCAATTCCCGGAAGTGCCCTTGTACCAGCGTTTTTGCGATTTCGCATTTTTGTTAAAATTTTTCGTTGTTTTTTGTAAAAAAGGCTTTTTTAAGCTCTTTTTCTGATTTTACCACCATAATTATGTATTTAGAATACACATATTATCTTAATTGTGATGCAAATATGTACTTATTCATATTTCATTCTTAAGTACTGTATATTTGATCCTATATCCAGGATGTTCTTCTTTATATATAAAAGTATAGTTCTTATTAAATAAGAATATACAGATCTCATCCTGATCCGTTTCCTCTGTATTATGATTATTTACTTCACAATCACATTTAATCTTTTTCTTTATATTTCTATATATATGGATCAATTAATTTATCTGAGCTACGTCTATAAACTTTTACTATCTTTACAATAGCTCTCACACCCTACAAGGTATTGGTAACTGATTTGCTTCTACAAAATAAAACAGACCAGATTCAAATTTGAATCCGGTCTGAATTAATCTAAATCAATAGATTTCTTTTTCTATTAACCGTCAACATCGTTGTCAGTATCATCAGAAGAAGAACCACCTGGCTGACCAAACTGATGCTCGTCTTCATTCATGTTAGAAAGATCGATGAAGAGATCAGGAACAACCTTATTAGTAGGATCCTCATAGATATAAGCAAAGAGGTTAGCGTTCTCAGAAAGGATAGCACTAGAGAAGTATGAACAGTAAGGTCTGTTTGTAAACTCCTTGATTGTCTCAGCTGGGATCTGATACATGAAGAATGAGTTCTTATCATTGAAGTTACAGAGAGGTACACCTACCATACCGCCGCTGCAATCAACACCTGTTCTACCAGTCCAGTCAATAGAGATCTGTGACTTGTCGTTTACAGGAAGGATTCTGCTAGAACCAAGCTCTGTTGCATAGAAGTCAACCTCAGCTCTTAAGAAACAGAAGCCCATTGTAGAATCTTCTACAGTTGCTCTGTGAATCTTAACGCATGTAGGATAAGCCTCTGAGAGCTCCTTCAATGAAGAGATAAACTCATTGTAACCAACTACTGGTGTGTCACCCATTGTAACAAGTGCTGCTTCGATAAGTTCCATATCATAATGACCATCAACAGCCCACTTAGGATCATTGTTGTACTCAGGGAGTGTGTAACCGTCTGTTGTTGCATACTCAACCTTAACTCTCTTAATGATCAAGTGCTCGTTAGCAATTGTTCCGTCTGGGTAATAGATATCGTCACCAACGATGTCTTCTACTTCGAACTTGGACAAGTACTTAGAACCATTCTTCTCAAATACCTGCATCAAATAGTTTTCAACGATCTCACCATCAACATGAGCGAACAATGAAGCTTCCTGCTTCTTGATCTTGTTCTCAGTCTCCTGGATGTTTTTCTTAGTCTCAGTATTGGAAGCTCTGAGTTCCTCATAATACTGATATGTAGCTTTTCTTTCGTTAAGCTTAGCTGTTTCTTTTGCGATACTGTTCTCCAAAGGTCTGATAACCGCTACATAAACGATACCAATGAGTAAGCAAAGGATAACAACATAGATTAATACCTTTTCTCTTGTAGATAAATTATTCATTATGACTCTGCCTCCCCTTCTGTTGTAGATCCAGATGACTGAACAACATACTGCAATTCAACAGTTGTATCTGCAGTTACAGTGATCTGAGCTGAACCAGCTGCCTTAATACTGTTCAAAGAATCCTCTGATACGGATACACCGTTGATGAGGACATTATCAAGGTTGTATGTCTCGCCAGCTACTGTAATGGAGCCGATATCCTTAATGTTGTACTGTGCACCGGAGTCAACCAACTCTGTGTCAGCAGCTCTGATGATCTTGTCACCGCTAAGGCTTGTTACGCTTACAGCGTACTGAACATCAAGAGAAGCATCGATTTCGAATGTGTAGTAAGCAGGTGTATAGCAGTATACCCAATCCTCTGGCTTACCAACTGTAGAAACGTCAAATCTCTCAACATTAATACTTACATTAGTAAAGTACTTGTTTTCCTGGAGCATGTTAGCGATTTCTGTACAAGCATAGTAGTTATGTGCCTGACCAGTGATCTTAACTGTTCCCTTATCGATATCCCAACCGTAAAGAACAACGTATGAAGGAATGTGTGCATTGATCTGATCAACGATCTCCATCTTAACGCCTGTCTCTTTTTCAGCTGTTCCAACGATCTGGCTCATAACATAGGCATACTTGTTAACCTGCTCTGACTTCTGAGCGAGTTCGATAGCCTCGTCCTGCATTGTTCTGTATTCTTCTGTCTGGAAGAGATTGTCATAGTACTTAACCTGTCCCTTAACAACTCCCCATCTGACGAATTCAACGATTACGAGTATTACTAATAAACTTACTACGATGATACCGGCAAAGATCATGTAGCCCAATACTCTTGCCATTGCTTGCGAAGAAGCCGTAAACTCCGAGAAGAAGTTCATGTCCTTCTTAGCAAATTCTCTTTTTCCTAAACTTGCCATCTTTAACCCTCCTCTTTACTCACGGATCAACGCACCGCAGCAGTTGATGAACTCAGAGATAATGAAGTTCTTAGGACCTGCTACTGTACTGAGTGTATTTAATACTTCTACCTGTGTACCAAGCTGACGAGAAAGCTCTTTGTCGATCTTCTTGTATCCAGAACCTGAACCATAAAGGAAACATGTGCTGATACTGTCAACATGGAACTTTGAGATAGAGAACTGAGCCGTACGTGATACAGCATCTGTCAAGCTCTTGAAGTATGCGTTTACAGCGCTCTGGAGAGCTGGCTCATCAGCGAGTGACTCGTGCCATACATCGATATCCTCTACAGGAACTGACATATCAGCATCACTCTTTGTGATGTTCAAACGACGAGCGAGTGAAGACTGCTTCTCTCCACCACCCTGCATCTTCTTAACAGATTCTGCAACCTGACGGATATTACCGTGACCAAACTGGAGTCTTCTTGAAAGAACCGGGAAGCCCTTGTCAAGAACTGTGATTGTTGTTGTCTTACCTGCAAGCTCGATCAATAACAATGTTGAGTTAGAAACGTTAACATTACCGTTGATCATACCTGCACTAAAGAGCTTACGGATTGCGTTTGGATTAACATCCAATGCGTAAGGAGTAAGATCTGTGTTCTTAAGAAGTTCCTTATAATCATTAGCTACGTCAACAGGGATAGCAGTAGCTCTAACCTTAAGCTTCTCTGCCTTTGTTTCCTCATCGAGTGTCTTACCGTAAACGATATACTCAACGATCATATCTCTGTTAGAGCTCTGACCTAAGATCTCGTACTTAACCATATCCTTAAGCTGCTCAGGCTTTACTGAAGGGAGCTCGAGGTCACGTGTGTGCATGAAACCTCCCTCAACTGTAAGGATAGTACTCTTAATATTAATATCGAGCTTTGCCAAAGCATGCTTCAAAGCCATAACAACACCGAATGTATCGGAAATAGCTCCGTCATTAATTGTCTCAGAATCAAGAGGAATGATACCGGCTTTCTCAATATTAACAACATTAGTTTTAGGGTTATAACTTCCTACTACAACTTTAAGGTTTGAACTGGAAGCATCTATAACCAACTGTTGTGCACCTGCGCCAAATAAATTCATTGTTTTTCTCCTTTCGGGTTCTATTATTAAACATTGATGAACGAAGCCATCTTAAAGATAGGAAGACCGCAGGCACCTACAACGAGACCAACTACAAGAGCCATGATAATGATCATACAAGGCTCGAGAGCAGCTGTCATTTTAGCAGTAGCCGCATCTGCTTCATCTTCAAAGAAGTCGGCAGCTTTGTCCAAAATAGAATCCAAAGTACCTGATTCTTCACCAATAGCAACCATAGCATAAATCATAGGCGGCAATTCCTTGATCGGTCTTATCGCCTTTGAAAGACCCATACCTTTACGGATATCGATCCTTGCATCGTAGAATCTCTTCTCAAGGATCTTGTTGTCCATCGTAGCACTTGTGATCTCAAGAGCCTGAAGAACACTGATACCGCTTCGGAGGAGTGTTGACATCGTTCTTGTGAATCTAGCAGCAGCACTCATCTTTGTTGCTTTACCTATAACAGGCATACGCAACATCATCTTCGCCCAAGTGGTTGAACCTGAATCGGATTTCTTCCACATCTTGAAACCGATGAAAATAGCAGCAACTACTAATACATATAAATACCAGAACTTTACCAATGACTTACTGAATGCCATAACTCCCTTTGTAAGAGCTGGGAGCTCACCACCGAGTTCGTTGATCGTTGTAGAAAGCTTAGGAACAACGAAAACCATGAGTCCGATAGTAACGGCAGCAGTAACGAAAGCCAAGATCTTAGGATAGATCAAAGCAGAAGAAATCTTATTCTTGAGCTTTGCTTCCTTCTGGAAGTGATCTGCAAGTCTTAACATAACTTCGTCAAGCTTACCTGACTCTTCACCTGCAGCAACCATTGTAACCATGATACTAGGAAGTGCTGCACTCTGCTCTTTAAATGCTTCTGACAAAGTTTTACCTGACTGGATCGACTCATAGATAGCACCGACGCAGTTCTTAGCCTTCTTTGTCTCTACCTGCTGATAGAGCATGTCAAGAGCTCTGATGATTGTGATACCTGCGGAAAGCAATGAAGCGAGCTGTCTTGAGATGATAACAAGATCCTTAGTCTTAAGCTTAGGATTTGAGAGATCAGCTGAAAGCAATCCACTTCCTGTATCAGCCTTGATAGAAGCAATATACTTACCATCGGCCTTAAGGAGTCTTGATGCATCGTTAACGCTGTTAGCCTCAACAACACCCTGAGAAACCTTACCCTTGGCGTCTACTACTTCATATTTGAATTTTGGCATAAACTAAAACCTCCTGCCTTAATTCTTTATACAAAATCCAAGTCGCCAAAGAGAGGCGATGTACCAGCAACGGAATTGGATCCGCCGGAGTTGGATAAATATCTCTTCAGATCGTCAGGATATCTACATCTGTTGAATGCAGTCTCACGAGAGATGATGCTACGCTTACAGAGCTCAGCAAGGTAGAAGTCCAAAGGACACATTCCGTCTTTAAGGCTTGTAGCGATAGAGCTGTCGATCTGATATGTCTTACCTTCACGAATGAGGTTACGAATAGCATCGTTAGCGATCATGATCTCGAATGCAGCTACACGGCCGCCGCCGATTCTCTGAACGAGTGTCTGAGAGATAACGGCAATAAGGTTACCGCCAAGCTGAACACGTACCTGATCCTGCTGGTGAGGAGGGAATACGTCGATAATACGGTTATCTGTATCAGCAGCACCGGAGGTATGGAGTGTTGACATAACCAAGTGACCTGTCTCAGAAGCAGTGATAGCTGTACTGATAGTATCAAGGTCACGCATCTCACCTACGAGGATAACATCTGGGTCCTCACGGAGAGCAGCTCTAAGAGCGTTAGCAAATGAGAGTGTATCTTCGTGAACTTCTCTCTGGTTGATCATAGCCTCACCGTGCATGTGGAGATACTCGATAGGCTCCTCCAATGTAAGAATGTGGCACTTTCTGCAAGTATTGATATGACCGATCATAGCAGCAAGTGTTGTAGACTTACCTGAACCCGTAGGTCCTGTTACAAGGATCAGTCCCCTCGGCTTCAAAGCCAGATCCTTGAAAAGATTAGGCAGACCCAACTTCTCGCATGTAGGGATCTCGTTTGTGATAGTTCTTGCTGCAAGAGCATAAGATCCTCTCTGCTTAAAGATGTTACATCTGAAACGGCTGTAATCTTTAACGACATAGGAGAAGTCGATTTCACCTCTCTCGTTAAGATACTGCTGTCTTGACTTATCGATCATTGACTTACAAAGATACTCTGTATCTGCTGCCGTCAAGATCTGATTGCTCATAGGGACAAGATCGCCGTTTACACGGATCATCGGAGGAAGACCGACGGTAATGTGCGTATCGGATGCTTGTCGTCTAACAGCTTCAGTAAGGATCGCCTCAATTGTTAATGTAAAACCTTCCACAATATACCTCCTTTAGTTTTCATCAATGGAATAAGCTACTCTGTTCATTTCGTCGATTGTCGTAATGCCTTCAACAACAAGTGCTGCTGCTGAATCAGCAAGCATCTGCGTACCTTCAGTAACTGCAAGTTTACGCATCTCTTCCTCACTTGCTCTTCTCTCGATGAGAGTCTTCATAGCAGAAGTCATAACAACGATTTCATGAATAGCGATACGACCCTTGTATCCCGAGCCGTTACAATCCTGACAGCCCTCGCCCTTGTACAGCTTCTGACCAGGCTCAATATGAACTTTCTTACGCTCATATTCGGATGGCTCATAAGCTACACGACATCCATTACAGATTCTACGAACAAGACGCTGTGATACAACACCTACCAATGCCGAGCAAACCATGTAAGGCTCAAGTCCCATATCGATCAAACGGTTGATAGAGGAAACGGCATCGTTGGTGTGGATTGTACTGAATACTAAGTGACCTGTGATAGCAGCTCGCATTGCGATCTCGGCTGTTTCACCGTCACGGATCTCTCCGACAAGGATGATATCCGGGTCCTGACGGAGGATAGAACGAAGACCACTTGCAAAGGTCATACCAGCCTTGGCATTAACCTGTACCTGATTAAGTCCCGGGATCTTGATCTCGACAGGGTCTTCAACTGTGATGATATTTGTCTCCGGGTTATTCTTCTCTGCCAAAAGTGTATAAAGAGTTGTTGTTTTACCGGAACCGGTAGGACCTGAGATAAGACAGATGCCCTGCGGAACCTTGATGATCTTATCGATCAATTCATTATTGTGATCACTGATACCAAGATACTTACGGTTCAAGTTACCGTCGTTCTTGGCGAGGATACGGATAACGGTCTTCTCTCCGTAGATCGTAGGAAGTACGGATACACGCATGTCTACCTCTTGTCCGTTGATCATTGTCTGGATACGACCGTCCTGAGGGATACGCTTCTCAGCGATGTTCATACCACTGAGGATCTTAATTCTTGTTGTGATAGCATCTCTTGCGTTAACAGGGTTGCTCATGATCTCCTGCATGACACCGTCGATACGGATACGGACTCGAACACGATCTTCCATCGGCTCGATATGAATATCGGAAGAACCTGCATGGATAGCGAAGTCGATCATTGAGTTAACGAGCTTAACAACAGGGGCACTGTTGACCTGCTCGCTGACCTCAGCATCAAGACCTGCGATCATATCGTCGTCTAAGTCTTGGTCGAGTTCCTGAGCAGCCTTCTCGGCACTCTCTTTACCATAATTAACTCTTATACAGTTCTCAATGGAACTTCTTGTAGCAAGCATAAGAGAGATCTCTTTGCCTGTAATAAACTGAAGATCGTCCTGAACAAGGACATTCAAAGGGTCATCGATTGCTACGACAAGCTTATCATCATCAAAGCCGATCGGAACGACGGTGTTCTCCTCACAATACTTCTCTGTAATAAGAGATGTTGCTTTAGGATCAACCTCGACGTTGTTAAGATCGATGATAGGATAATTGTACTGGCTCGATACCGCACGGAGGATATCAAACTCGGACATAAGTCCCATCTCTGTAATAACTTCACCAAGGCGCTTACCCGTTGCCTTCTGAACACTTAAAGCTTCAGACAGGTCCGTTGCAGATATAAATCCACTGTCAATAAGGATATCACCTAATCGCTTCATCAAACCCTCCGTTTAAGGACTATATGTCCATAAATAAATTTTAGATGCATAAAGTGTCCATGATAGGACATGACCATTATCATTTTGTTACAAAAACATTGATACATATGCACCAAAACAAGACACAATACGCCCTTGTGTCTTAGAAAAATATACAACAGGCGGCACAAAAATACAAGATTTTTTGAAAAAATGGCGCAAATAAAATAATATTTTCTTATTGTTAAAAACGTCATATATATCGGTATTTTACTTAATCTGTGTTATATTAGAATAGATTTTTGAGAAAGAAGCGTAAATTAATGGATATTTTCACATTTATAAGCATTTCTGTCGTTGTTTTTACGGCACTTTTCGGAATAGTCATAGGAAGCTTTCTGAACGTAGTCATATACAGGATCCCTGAGGGCAGAACTATCGTCAAAGGTCATTCGATGTGTATGAGCTGTGGCCACGAACTTAAGGCTATCGATCTTGTCCCTGTGTTCAGCTGGCTCTTCCTCGGAGGTAAGTGCAGATACTGTAAGGCACCTGGTGCTTCCAGATATATCAAGATCGAATCATTCACTGGACTTGTATTCCTCCTGTTCTCAATCTCACATCTTGCCTATCAGCTCGATCTTCTCAATCTCTACAGCAAAACAAGACTTGTATTATTCGCATATTACTGCGTCACTCTCGTAGTGCTCGCTTCTCTCAACGCCGTTATGATGATCTATCATGACGTTTCGAAATCCTACTATGGATTCAGCGTATTCTCCGGATGTGCAGCCGTTGTTCTTTCCGGTCTGTCACTTCTTATCTACACACCGAAAGCAGTAATCTCTTATCTGCTCATCGCTGTTACGGTAGCTCTTATCATCGTTGGTATCATCGCTCTTTTCTGTAAGCTCTTGAAAAAGAAATACACCGCTACAGATTTCTGGCTCGATCTTCCTTATGCATTTGCATATTCATATTTCGGCAAGCTGTTTATCCCTTATGATTACGCTCTTATCGCTTCAGTTATCTGTCTCATCCTTCCGAGAACGATCCTTAAGGGAACAAAATTTGATAAATATTCCGCAATTGTATCGACTTGCGGACTAATGCTTGTTAATATAATAGGGTTTATTATTTTCAAACTATCAGATAGATTGTTTGCATATATTTTAGCTTTTTAATCACTAGGAGGTTTTTATGTCCGGTCATTCCAAATGGAACAACATTAAGCGTAAGAAGGAAGCTTCTGATGCTGCAAAAGGTGCCATCTTCACCAAGCTTGCAAAGGAGATCGCTGTAGCGGTTAAGGCAGGTGGTCCTGATCCTGACGGTAACTCCAGACTTAAAGACGTCGTTTCCAAGGCTAAGGCTGCTAACATGCCTAACGATAACATCGCAAGAGCTATCAAGAAGGCTGCTGGTGCAGGCGAAGGAGACGATTACGAGGAGATCACATATGAGGGTTACGGACCTGGCGGAGTCGCAGTTATCGTTAAGACTCTTACAAATAACCGTAACAGAACAGCTGGTGACGTAAGACACCTTTTCGATAAGCATGGCGGAAACATGGGTGTATCCGGTAGCGTATCATTCCTTTTCGAGGATAAGGGTGTAATCGTTATCTCTAAGGAAGAGTTCGAAGACGAGGATCAGGTTATGTCTGATGCTCTTGATGCAGGCGCTGAGGACTTCGATTCTGAGGAAGAGGAGTGCTACGAGATCACTACAGCACCTGAAGATTACTATACGGTAAAAGAGACTTTGGAAGGAAAGGGTTATACTTTCCTTGACAGCAGCCTCGGACCGGTACCTGTTACTTATGCAAAGATCGAGGATGCTGCAGTTATGGAGCAGTTCGAAAAGATGCTCGATAAGATGGATGAGAACGACGACATCCAAGAGGTATTCCACAACTTAGATAACTGATCAGGGTGATATTTTGGCTTCTAAAGACGACTTGGAACAGACTTCGGATCTTAACGAGACCAATAAAACGGTACCGAATTCGAATACCGGAAGACATGGTGTGCTCATTCCTGAGCTTAAGAATACTCTTAGAAGATTCGAGAGATCCGGTGAACCACGTATCCACAAGCAGGAACCTGTAATATCTACTGAAATGATCCTTATGAGCGAAGCCGCAACAAGAGAGGTCCTCTCTTCGATTGCGGTCGTTGCTTTTGTGGGCCCTTCAGGAACGGGTAAGAGTACCAGAGCGATCAGAGTCGCAAGATCAAACAACATCTCTTATCTTATCGATGACGGACTTCTCATTAACGGAAGCAGGATCGTCGCGGGTACATCTGCCAAGAAAGCTCCGACTAAGCTCGAATCCGTAAGGCAGGCACTTTTCGCTGATCCTACAAGAGCACAGGTCATGAGACGAGCTCTGGTAGAGAACGTCCCTACTGCCCTCATGATACTCGGTACATCCGATTCCATGCTCGAAAAGATATGCAATAATCTCTGGCTTAACCAGCCGTCGATGCTCATCAGGATCGAAGATGTAAGTACTGAAGAAGAGATGCGTGCCGCTAAGAACACGCGTATGACAGAGGGTATGCACACTATCCCTGTTCCTTCGATGGAGATCAAACACGAATTCTCCGGATATTTTACCGATCCGTTCAATAAACTCAGACAGCGTTTCGATAAAGAAAGAGGCGTCTCCCCTGTCGTTCCTGGTATCGAAAGAACGATGGTTAGACCTACCTTCTCATCTCTCGGTTCATATTCGATATCAGATGAAGCTCTTCTCGATCTCGTAAAGATCGTCTTGAGCAAGGTTGAGGGATTTGCTGAAGTCGTATCATTTAAGTCAGAGAAAAGAACATACGGCGTTGTATTAAGCCTGGAACTTGCTATCTATTACGGAGCTGATGCGCAGGAAGTCCTGTATGAAGCTCAACAGAATATAGGCAGATCAGTAGAGGAATTTACTTCCATCACCATGATCGCCGTTAATGTACGTGCTAAGCGCGTAGTCCACCAAAACAAATAATCAAAAGGAGTTATATATGGAAAAGATCTATACCATTCCCGTTAATGATGCTTACAATTCTCCTGAGATGTATCCTTTGTGCTTTCTGAGGAACAAAGGCGAGTCAGATTATCTCGACTATTATCTCGGACCTTCATTAATGGAACCTGATACCAGAAAGATCACTAACAAATCAGGATTCTGTCCGGATCATATGGGAAAGCTCAATAAGAGAGAAGCTAACAGACTTGGTCTTGGATTGATGCTCCACACTCACCTTCAGGACATCAAGGCAGATATAGATCCGCAGCTTCAGAAGGTCGCTCCGGGTAAAGGAAATCTCCTTAAGGGACGTAATACCGAATACAAATCCAATCTTAGGAAACTCGCAGACAAGATCGACACAAGAGTCAAGGCATGCCCTATCTGTGAAAAGCTTGATTACACTATGGAAAGATATTCCAATGTAATCGTATGGATGTTCACTCATGATAAGGATTTTAAAGCCAAGTTCGCAAACTGTAAGACACATTGTCTTCCGCACGTTGCTTCTCTTCTCAGATCATGTGCTGACGATATGAGCCAGAATGATGCAGCAGAATTCCTTCCACTTCTTGCAGCAGGCTTTGATTCTTCAATGGCTGAATTGATAGCTGATGTGGAATGGTTCACGCTTAAGTTTGATTACAGAAATAATGATAAACCATGGGGTAACAGTAAGAATGCCATCCAGCGTTCTATGCGTCTGTTATCATCTGACAGGAGTGATTTTGATGAGAAACAAGGAAAACCAAAACAATAATGATCAGACTTCCGATATCTTTGATGTAGGTAATGTCTCAGTGTCCACTGCAGTTTCTGAAGAATCTGCGACTGAGCTTAACCTCTTTCCGGATCTGATCCTCGATGATTCAAACGGAAATCTAACCGTTGTTATCAAACATGACTATTATTCAGCTGATACTGATCACGGCAGAGAGCTTCTCAGTGCATTCTTTGATGTTATTGCTGATGAGTTCTCAAAAGTATCCAGGATCTTCGTTATCGATTCAGGAGTAAAACTTCTTGACCCTGATAACAAACTTCACGAAGCATTCATGACTCTCGTTAATATGGATTTTTCAATCATCTATTGCAGAGAGAGCATTGACAGTTTCGGCATCGAGTTTACAAAGTCTGATAAGAACACTCTTCTTTCGATGCATGAGATAGCTCTTGAATTGATGAGCGCTCCTTATCTGTTTACTTTAAACTGAGTTGTTTATTTTTTTATTCATTGCATAAAAAATGGTCGCCCATTCGGACGACCATTATTATTTGTTTACTTACTTATGAGTAGTAGTATCTGAATCTTACGATATCATAGTTTGTTGTTGCTGGCTTCAATGAATCATCAATAACTGAATCGTATGGACCTGGGCAATATGGCCAATCAGAACCATTGGAGTTAAGAGTCTTGAAGTTTGTGCAAGTGATTCTACCAAAGTATCCATCAGACTTACCTGCAAGTGTAACCTTGGAAGCATCACCGAAGAGACCTACGTAAGCCTCGAGAACAGCACTCTCATTACCAACAAACATCTCTGTTCCGTTGTAACCGTATACATAGCAGTGTGGCTTAACACGCTTTGATCCGTTGTATGTGCAAGACTCGATTCCCTTATCGGAAGATGTTGTCTCATACATGAGCTTTGCGTTTGGACAAAGGATAAATCTACCCCAGTTACCATCTTCGTCTGTACCGTTAGTGAACTTAAACTTAGCACCTGTAGCGATATTAAGCTGATTCTTAACTACGAAGATATATGGTCCCTTTGAAAGGTCACAGTTATATGTGCCATTAGCTGTAGCTGTACCGATCTCATAAACACCTGGGAGAAGATCTCCGCCGCTGCTAGGAAGAGGCATACCTGTCTGTGTTCCAGCGATTACTCCTCTAGCCTTATTAGCATTTGTTGTATCAACGTTAGCCAAGAAGTAGTTAGAAGCTGTAGCCAATGTAGGGAAAGCATTCTCAGGCTTAATAGCATCCTCTGCCTTCTTCCAGATAACAGAACTGATTCTGTTACTGATATCCTGACCACGTGTATCACTTGTCTTCAAGCCCCATGTATCAGCCATTGCTGTAGCATAACCGCCATCTGGGACATTCAATGAGTTGCTGCCGCCATCATAGTAGAAATCAGATGTTCTGAAGTAAAGGTTAACGTTGTAGTTAACGAAAGCAACGTTCTTCATGCTCCAGTCAACTGTTCCTAAACTGCCGCCGCCTGTTGAAGCTGCATCAGCAGAAGTGTTAATGAAGTAGCAATAATCACCCTTGATGTTACCGCTCATTCCTGTGAGCTTTCCTGAAGGACCTGCAAAGAGCAAGAATCCGCTAAAGTCACCGCCGTTACCAAACTTTGTATTACCTGTACAGATAACGTCTGAGTAGAAGTTGTTACCAGCTGTCTCTGTAAGGAAAGCATCCTGGTGAAGGAATACTGTGTTGTTAGCACCAGCAGGAGCATCTTTACCTACATGGAGTCCACCAAATGCAGCGTCGTCACCAACCTCGATCATGTTAGTAAAGAGAGTAGCCTTATCCGGCGGATCCTTTTCCTTGAAATAAACTCTTACATTCTCTTTAGCAAGAGTACCGTCTGCCTTTGAACCGATTGTAGTTGAGAAATCTGCATAGATATAAGTTGAATCCTTAGAGAACTTAACCTTTGTAGATGTTTCGCCACTTGACTTCAAACCAGGAACAGAACCAGCTGAGATAGTAGCTGTAGCATTACCTGCTGCCCATGATTTGAGCTCGGCGTCCGAAATATCCTGCATCTCAAGTGCGCTACAGAATGTCTCGGCAACAGCTGTAACAGTAAGTCTTGCCTGACCTGTCTGTACGTTGTCATAGTATCTAGCTCTTGTGGAATTGGTTATGATGACAGCTGATGTGATAAAGATCAATGCCATACCAACAATAACCAAAACAAGAGTAAGCATCGAACCACGTTTGTCAGTTCTGAACTTCTTCTTGGATGATCTGTTCTTAAACATAATCAATAACTCCCTTTCTGCCCCTCCCGGAGCATAACAGAATACATACTTCTGAAAATCTTCTAAAACTACTAGATGCATTATACAAGCATCAACTAAGTTTGAGAAGGTGTAAATGTTAAGATGTTAATGAATGTTCACACTTTAGACATAAATTATGAAGAAATTATGTCATTTTGTTCACATTTCATCTTTTACTTCTTCATTTTCTTCATTTTTAACCTTAGGCTGACCCTGCACACCATACTTCTTAAACTCCTGTGCCTTATCAGCTATAAGGTAGTAATCAGACTGTGTCGCAAATCTCATTACCATCGCCGCAAAGTACTTATTTGACTTGGTTTTCTTGACTCTGGTCCTGCAGAAGAAGTCACCGTGTTCCCTGCAGTTATACATGGCATAAACGGACTTCCTGATCCTAAACGGCTTCATCTCCGAATTTAGAGAAATGTTACAAAGAGGACATTTCTGAGGGAAGTCAAATGCGACATTGTAAGCGGCGTCAAGGCTCTCACATTCACCACTTACGAACGTAAAGTCTTTGCTAATATCAGGATTTCTTAAGGAACTGGAGACAACAGCCAAAAGTTCCGGAGTCTTGATATGCTCGAACATCTCCTTGAATACCAATCCCGTATAGTGGCTGTCAGCCCATGCGCTGTGGAATGTGTCATCCTTAGGGATGTTGTAGTAATCTACTGCGAACTCTACACTCCTTTGCTGACCTCTCTCACCTGCAAATCTAGAAAAGACTGGCTGGAGATCGAGGAACGGAGTATCGAGCTGATCATTCATTCCAAGGAACTTAAGGTTCTGCTTAAGGATGTCCGGATCAGAGTTACCCCAGCATACAAGGATGTAATCATCTCCGCAGAAGTTTTGGAAATCAGGATATACTTCTTCAAAAGGAAGTCCCTGCTTTATCTCTCTGTTAGTCTTGTGAGTAAGCTTACGGACATGGAAATGAAGGACTCTGTAGATCTTAGGTCTAACCTGAACAGAGAACTTACCTTCATATATAAGAGTTCCTGCAGAATATACATACTTCTCTGCACCGATATCTATGATCTCGCCTCTCAATGATGCGACATCAATACCGTAGTCCTTACCCGGATACGGCTGATTCCATTCCAGATCCAGGACTATGAACCTTGTTCCGTCGGTTATGTTAAAACCGGATGTGTTAACGCTCATTTGATTTCTTTCTCCGTCTGCTCGTATATATCATTACTACTATACTACATAATAATAAGACCAATGCTACAACAAAGCAAATAATCAGATAACTTCCCGAAGAGATGATCTCGACTTCGTTGGTTCCTTCCGATTCAATATCGAAAGCTGCCTTACCGCCTATGTTGTAGATGCTTACTGACTCACCGTTTACCTTGACTCTTATATTGTCGCCGATCTTTCGACCCGTAATTATAGTTGCAGGTCCTTCAACTTCGAAAGAGTTTTCGATCGGATGTATTACTGAGCTAAAGTTATCGAGAGCATACTGATCGACTGCGTAGACATCGTATCTTTCCTGCACTGCCGTAGGCGCTCCAATTATGAGGAACATGATCTTGAACTCGTCTGCCGGAGGATCGATCTTAAGAAGACCCGGGCCTCTGAGTGAAAGATCGTATTCTTTCTCTTCTGTCTCGATCCTCATGATGACTGTTCCGCTGTGGTTAGTATAAGCATAGATATCCTGCTCCCTTTCCCACGGATCGAGCCTTACATTCTTATATGCGGCAACGCTCCTGCCTTCGACCATCATAAGGTCGCCTATCCTGCCGTCCGGAGAATAAACATCGAATGTCTCCATGATCGGCATGAATGCAGGCTCAGCGTATGCGCCGACAGCGATGTTGTTGATCATCTCGATATCGCCGTTATATGCATCATAATAATTGTATAAGATTATATATTCGTCTTTGTCAGTATCGAAAAAGTCCAGTTCGTCGTATGGCATCTCGATACATGAATCACCCTGCTTCTTGTCGAAGATCCTGAAGTCATCGTCTCTTGCAAGAGAGAAGGTCGATATAGGAAGGATAAATGAGATGTTGATAAAGATACCAAGAAGGATGGCAAAGGACGGGATCGCGTCGCCGAGGAACTCTTTTTCGCGGAAGAAAAAGAAGATAGCGATGGCGCAAAGTCCTGTGAAGTACATCGAGAAGATGCTGGGACTTGTCTCGTTATGAGTGTTGTTGGAGATTATCACGATAATAATGACGGCAAGAGCGATGAGACCAATCTTGCCTGAAGGCATATCAGATATATTCCTTAAGGAGATCGCAGCAGCAAAGATAATGAGCGAACTTAAGAGTGCGAACCTGGAGACTGCAATGATCTGGGATCCTACAGTATTGGACTCGAAAAGGACTGTTGCCCTGTAGGCTGCTTTCGAAGAATAAGTAAGGAATATAAAGAGTGCGAGTGAAAGAAGAGTGATCCTCGAACGAAGCGGGATCTTCGGATTAAGGAAGAACGCGATGAGGAGCATCAGAACGAAGACTGACATGCTGATGCCAAGACCGTGAGGAAGCGAGTTGTTGATCGCTTTACCGTTAAGGAATCTCAGGATCATGTCGTAGACCGTCATCTTGAACTCGTAATTCTTAAGGTCTTCCATTGTTATCGCAACTCTCGAAAAAGTTGCCGTATTGACGAGCGTCGGAAGTGAAAGACCTGCCGAAAGGATTATGAAGATAAGTGATTTCAAAAAGTTAAGAAGGCTTCTCGGGAATGTCTGAGAAACGCATGTCGAGATGAACAGAGCTGCGCCGATCGTAAACGGCAGGACCGTAAGAAGATTAAGGACTCCCGAAATATAGAATGTAAGCGAGAGGATGAAAGACAGCTTGATGCCTTTGATGATCGACTTGTTGTCTCTCAGATATTCGATAAGCGCATCAAATACAAGCGGGATCATTATCGCCGTATCCATCAAAAGAGAGTTCGATGACATCGACAAAAGCGATGAGCCGAGACTATAGGCTACCGAAAGGACTGCGGAAAACCAGATACCGATCGGGACTTGTTTTCGAATAAGTCTGTTCATCGTAAGAGAAGCAAGACCAAATCTCAGGAAGAAGCCGAGATACATGATGAATTCAGTGCAAGACACAGGGAAGATCAGAGCCAGGAGGTAGAAAGGATCCATGTGCTCTGAGAAGACTGTCCTGATATCTCTGGAGAATGAAAATCCCCATACTGATCTCATGTCATTCTCGACACCATCGAAAAAGGTCTCGTCGAATGGCACGTTTCGCAGTGACAGTTCTTCAGGGATCTTAGACTCTTTAATGCCGAAATAATAAGCGCAGAACAACATGGCGATCGGGATAAGGATCACCAGGAGTACCTCTAAGAAAGGGATCAGACTGTAGTCGTTCTTACTCTTGAGTCTTCTCAGCATCTTGAACCTTCTTAATTTCAGGATTTTCAGGACCTTCAGGACTTTCAGAACCTTCAGAAGACTTCTTCGGCTTATAATTATCGGAGAAAGCTATCAGCGCGCGACCACCAACAAAGAGGATGAAGATAAGCACTGAAGCGATAGTTATAAGACGACCCGTATCATAGTGGATAGGCGTGTAGTAAAGGGATACTTCATGTGTACCCGGAGCAAGTTCTATACCCATCAATGCATCATTGATAGCGATTATCCTGGTCTCTCTGCCGTCAACATAAGCCTTGAAACCATCTGAATATACGAGCGAAAGGAACATGAATCCGCCATTTTCGGTAGTGATCGTTCCTGTAATGCTCCTGTCATCATATGAAGTAACATTGAGTTCTTCACTTGAGAGCTGATCGATCATCTTGTCATATGTGTCACGGTCAAGCTCATAAGAATAGAGCTTCATGCTTCCGACAGGACTTGAAGGAAGCGAGATCGTGCACTTGATAGGATTACCGTCATAAACTCCCAAAGGAATGATCTGATAATATCTGTATGTGAGTGAAGCTGTCTTGCTGATCTCATTACCGTTCTCGTCGTATCTCGTAATGTAGAAAGAACCGCCCTTGTTACTGTCAAGGTAGATATAAACGTCTGATCCGATGGTAGCATCGTCGATCATGACAGACAGCTTGGTCGCATTATTGGAATTGATAACTGAATACTGGTAATCGCCCATAGAAGCAGTACTTACGGAAACATTCTCAAGATCGACACCTTCAGAAGCGATCCTTCTATAGACATCCTTATGAACACCCATGCTCCTTACAAGGAGATTCGTCTTACGGAACGGATCTCTGTCGTTAGGATCAGGAACATAGTCCACAACTGCATCGGAAACCATATATCCGACAGAAAGCGCATCCTTATTGCCGTAGCACTTGATGTATCCGTCATCATTCTCCAGCTCGAAAAGATTAGGAACGCTCTCCGTCTCATCTGAAGCGATAAAGTTACGCACACCGAACAAGGAAGCCGTTACTCTCGTGATACCAAGGCTTCTTACACTGTTAAGTCTGTTATTGTGGAAACCGAAGTTCTTCATGTAATCGACATAGCTCTGTCTTACAGTCGATGAGAATACGGAAATACCCCTGAGGTCATAGATCGACTGGATGTCACAGAAGTTATTCGGATATACCTCAGTCCTCTCGAAAGCCTTATGTCCTTCGGAATACTCGACATCATCACAGTAAGCCTTGACCTTATCGTAGTTGATGCCGTATGTGTCGTATGGAGGGAATCCCTCATGTGCCGATACTGAACTAATATTGACGCAGCATGTGACAGTCATCTCCAACGCCATGATCACCGCTATGACGATCTCATAGAAAAGCGGAGACTTCTTGCCTGCGACTGTGCACCTTAAGATAACACCCTCGATGATGACAAAGAGCATCGTAAGGAGTATCTGGATATATGTCTCGTTTCCTGCACCGAACTTCTCGAAAAGAATGAGGTACACGCCTGCTCCGATGAAGACGGCACTGACCTGTGAGATCGCATAAGTCCTCAAGACTCTTATCGCCTTGAAACCCAGGAAGACCATGAGGAAGCTGAATAAGAATGATTCTCTGTAAGGGATCTGGTTCGGGAAATGGAAACCGTGCCAGATGAAGTTCAACGTCCTGTTCGTAAAGCTCAAGTACATTACGATAAGGAGTGCTCCGTAAGCTATCTTGTGACGAAGTCTGATACCTGTCTTCTTAGAAGCAGCGAAAAAGAGAATGACCATGAGGACCGGAATGATACCGGAATAGATGTTAGCCATACCGTCACGGATATTAGGATTAGCTGATACGAGGAATCTTCCGAGGAAATCGAAGAAATTATTCTCAAGACCGTACTCCTTCGGAAATTCCGTACCGATCGCTGACGACTGCTGAAGTATCTTATAAGTCGGGATAAGAAGTATCGCCGACATACCGCCTGCTATAAGGCTGCAAAATGAGAATCTGAAGATGTTAACAGCGATGCTCTTAATAGTGAACCTGCCCTCAACAACCGGCTCTTTCTTCGTCTGGAACAATGAAACATAGTAGACAGGAGCAAAGAGGACCATGAAAAGACAGATGAAATAACCTGTGTAATAGTTACTTATGATCGCTATTGCAAGAGAGATAGTGTAAAGCGAATATTTACCTTCAGTAAAGAGCTTACGAAGACCAAGGCAGATCAAAGGAACAAGAACGAGTGCGTCGCACCACATGAGGTTCCAGAAATCAGTCGTGAACCAGCCGCAAAGAGCGTAAGCACATGAAAATGCAGCTGTTATGAAATCTCTTCTTCCCTTATCTTCGCCTGTCAAAAACCAGCTCATGAAAAGGCTCGCAAGACCTGCTCTGACAGCAGTTACGAACATGGCAAACATAGGCATTGTTTTCGCAGTAAAGAATACGCAGAAGATATTAAGCGGGCTCGAGCAGTAGTTCGCAAAGATAGCGTAGAACTCGTTACCTAAGCCGCCGTTCCATGAATAAAAGAGGCTTCTGCCTCCGATTATCTTGTTACGAAGTTCGATCAGAAAAGGCGCATACTGGTGATATGAATCGACCGTGAGCATTACGTTGTCGCCGAACGGATGCACCTTTGTTATCGCGAAAGCAGCAACAGTCGCGAGGAAAGGAAACAGGAATGTCAGAAGATTCATGAGCCAGTCGAAATTGGCTTTCTTCCTCCTCTTGACTATAGTCTTATATGTATCTTCCATCTGTTAAGGATCCTTCTTTTATTAATCATCAAACGTGACTATCATATCACATTTTGTATTCAAAATGCCTTATTTCTGCGTTTTATATGTAATATATTAAAGAGCATATTATGGTAAAGTATTATCGAATTACTATTTCTAATACTTTTCTAGAAGGTGTGTGCATGGGATTAAGACTTAAGATTATTATGAATCCTTCATCGGGCAGAGAGCTCGCCAGGGCAAATGTCGAAGATACGATCGCTTATCTTACCAGCCAGAAAGCTCTCGAGAGGGCTGATATCTCTTATACTGCGGGTCCTTTCGATGCTACCAGATTCGCAATGAACATAAGACAGGAAGAATATGACATCGTCATGGCTGTCGGCGGCGACGGTACGGTTAACGAAGTTGTTACCGGAATGATGAGAGGCAATATCGATCTTCCACTCGCTATCTATACATCAGGAACAGTTAATGATTTCGCAACTTTCAATAAGCTTCCGTCGGAACCTGCTGATTTCGCGAGAATGCTTATGGCACATAAGACATTAAAGGTCGACTGCGGCAAGGTAAACGACAGATATTTTCTGAATGTACTTGCAGGCGGACTTCTAAGCGCAGTTGCATACAAAGTCCCTTCTGATCTTAAGACAAATCTCGGTCCTGTAGCTTACTGGATCGAAGGACTTAAGGAGATCAACTCGATAACAAAGAGCATCCCTCTTAAGATCGTTACACCGAAAGACGAATATGACATCGAAGCAACGATGTTCCTTATATCGAATACAAGAAGCGTCGGCGGATTCAAGCGACTCATGGTCGAAGCCGATCTTCACGACGGACTCCTGGATGTTCTCGTAATATCCAAGGTCAAATATTCCGATGCGATCCCTCTTCTCAATAAGATCGCGATCGGCGAACATCTCGAGAGCGACAAGGTGCTCTATTTCCAGACCGACAGACTCGAGATGACAACTACATCCGACAAGACCGTAACTCTCGACATCGATGGTGAAGAAGGTCCTAACCTTCCGGCGGTCATCGAATGTATCAACAATGCCATCACACTGGTGGTCCCTAACGAGGAGGAATTATTGTAATGTTCGGAAAGAAGAACAAGAACAAAGATAACAGCACAAGAGAACCTGTGATAGATGCTGCAGGACTCATTCCTGAGGAGGAAAACGTTGATCCGTCGGCCACTGAAGTTTCAGAAGTATCCGAAGTAACGGACGCACCTGAGATATCAGAGATCCCTGGTAATGAGGAAGGCGAAGATGCTGTTCCTTCTGAGCCTGTTCTCGAAGTGATCGAAGAGCCGCAGGTCACAGAGCCTGAACCTGAGGAAGCACCTGAGGTTGAAGTTACCCCTGTTGCTGACGAACTCATCGTTCCTGATAAAAAAGACCTTAAGAAAGAGCGCGCAGAGGAAAGAGCTATCATCTATTCATCCATCGATGATGTAGATCCTGATCTTCTCTCCGACTCAGCAAGCGGCGAAGTTACATCACGTAAGGAAGAAAAGAAGAAGGAAACGACTTTTGTCGAGAACCCTATCGAACCTGTTAAGCTCGAACTCGATAAGTCAGAAGATGCTAAGCCTTCCAAGGTCTCGAAAAAGACTCTCGCTTACGTTCTTGTCGCTATATTCGCAGTTGTCCTGATCGTAGGATTCCTGATCTTTACAGAGGCAGGACTTAAGGAGAAGTTCAAGAGTCCTCTTTCCATCAACAATCATTCGGTAGCATCCGATGAGTTCAGTTTCATGTATCATTACATCCTCATCGAAAACGGTGTTGATGTTTTCGCGCCGGATACAAAAGATATGCTCTATTCCGAGTGCGATGATCCAAACTTTAAGACAAACAGAGATTACTTCCTCGATCTGACTGCAAAAGAGCTCCAGATCATGCAGCTCCTTTACGACGATGCAACTAAGAACGGCTACGAGATCGAGGACAGACATTATAAGATGGCTAATTCTTATATCGACTGGCTCCAGGGCAGAGCTGATGAGCTGAAGGTTCCGCTTGACACATACATTCAGGGTGTTTTCGGAACTCAGGTATCAAAGTCTTGTGTTATCGACACTCTTGCCAAGAAGTACTTCACGGAAGACTATGCTTCCGATGCTAAGCTCGTCGAGCTCCAGGCTACAAAGGATCAGGCTAAGGCAGCTTATGAAGCAAACAGAAACACATATGATCTCGTAAGCTACAAGTCATTCAGATTTGTTTACGAGCAGAGAGATAAGGCGTTCATCGATACGGCTAACCTTCATGCAAATCAGATAATCGAAGCTATGGGACATGATCCTGCTAAGCTCGAGGAATCTGCTGCAAAGGTCCTTAACGTTGATGTTCCTGCTGATTCGACACTTGTTCCTGACGCTCGTTTCGCTGATATCGAGCACGCTGATTTCAGAGCATGGCTCTTCGACCTCGAAAGAACTCCGGGCGACACGAACATCTTTACTGATGAAGACGGCTTCCCTATCGTTATCTGCTTCGTAGAGAGAAAGGCTCAGGAGACACCGCTTCGTAACATCAAGATCTTCGAAGTCAACACAATGCCTGCTGACGAGAACGGTGAGAACGAATTCACACTCGGTGATGCTCAGCTCCTTTCACAGGAGATCTACGATTACATCACTGATGAAGATTCATTGGATTCAGTTGAGCACTACTATACTGATAAGGTATTAGACGGAATCATCAAGATCACCGCAAGCAGCGACACTTATCCTGGCAAGTTCAATAACGATCTTAATACATGGATCTTCTCGCCTGACAGAAAAGCCGGTGACAAGGATATCATCGAATCAGAGAACGGTTTCTATGTTATCTACTTCATCTCAGAATCAGATAGTCCTGAGTGGTATGACAGAGTCAACAGCTTCATAAGAATGAATAACTATCAGGCATTCCTTAACGAGAAGCTGACTGAGTATTCTTATGAGTTCAAGCAGTCAGGCTTAAATCAGATAGTCGACGTTCCATGACAGATCTCTACATCATCAGACACGGAAAGACCTTGTGGAACGCTGAAGTTCGAATGCAGGGCAGACTTAATTCGCCTCTGACACCTGAAGGTATAGATGGCGCACTGAAGCTTCGCGAAAAAATGGAAGATATCGATATCGACAAAATCCTCGTAAGTCCAATGCCCCGTGCACTTCAGACTTCGTATCTGGCAACGGGCGGCAAGCTCCCGATAGAGATAGAGCCGCTCCTTACCGAGATGGACTTAGGTGATCTCGAGGGAATGAAGCGAGTTGATTTCGAGAAAGCTGATCCGATAAACCACAACTACTTCAGACATGAACCGGAGAAATTCGTGCCCGTCGGAAACGGCGAATCCTACTTCGATGTCGTAGACAGGGTCAAGGTACTCCTTCTTAAGCTCATCAAAAACAATAAAGATCAGTCGCTTCTTCTGGTAAGCCATATGATCCTTGTTCAGGCGATCCTCTGTATAGTAACCGGAAAAGGAGTAAAAGAGCTTAGATCTACGCCGTTCATCGAGCAGGCGAAGCTTTTTCGAATAAAGATAGACAAGATATCAGATCGCAGATACAAAGCCGACATACTGATGTATAACGGCGAGATCACTGATGAACATTATGAATTCGAGATATAAAATACGGACCGTTCAAAAGAACGATCCGTTATCTTTTTAATACAATCCGCTCATTATTATCGTGATGGAACCGATAACTATCGATAGGAGCATAAGTCCTATGAGTATCAACGCCACGATCTTTACGGGACCACTAAACTGTCTGCCATTCTTACTCATTCGTAATCTGCACTGTCTCCTATTTCAAGCATTATCGTGATCTCTTTACCGTCTCTGTCGACAACGACTTCCATCTCTTCGCCGACCTTGTGTGAATCACGTACTCCAATAATATCATTTGAAACCTGAATTGCAACACCATCCATCGAAATAATCCTGTCGCCTACCTTAAATCCTGCCTGATCACCAGGGCCGCCTTCAGGAAGTTCCTGAACGTAAACACCTTCCTTGGCACCGTGGTAAGCACCCTCAGCAACATATCCGACAGTGATGCCGAGATAAGGTCTGTTAACGACCTTTCCGTGCTGGATAAGTGATTCGATGATAGTCTTTGTAGGAGTTATAGGGATCGCAAAACCAACGCCTTCGGCTGTCTCCATCTTGGCATTTACTACGCCTATTACTTCACCGAATGAATTGATGAGAGGTCCGCCGCTGTTACCACCGTTTACGGAAGCATCAGTCTGGATAAGGCTCATGGTATAACCGTTGTTATTCAAAGTTCTCTCGACACCTGATACAACACCGACCGTGATAGTTCCCTGGAAAGATCCGAGAGGGTTACCGATAGCTACTGCAAGCTCGCCGTTCTGAAGAGTATCAGAATCGCCTAATACTACTACAGGAAGATCATCGTCGCACTCGATCTTGATGACTGCGATATCAGATCTTACGTCCTTACCGACTACTCCTGCCTCGAACGGATCGTCGTAGCCAGGTACATAGACCTTCAATGTAGCGTTCGTTCCATCGTCTTTTCCGACAGACTCAACAACATGCTCGTTAGTAACGATATATCCGTCTTCAGAAATGATGAATCCGGATCCTGCACTTACGGACTCGATTCCGTTCTTGTTCTCAGTTATATAGATAGCAACTGTAGCAGGAGATACCTTGTTATATATCTCGACAGTGCTTAATGTCTTCTTGTCAGGTGAAGATATAGCTGCCGCATCCACAATGGAGAAATGAGGATCTACAAGATCTGTATTAACTTCTTCATCGTCCTCCTTTTTCGTAGAAGTTGGCATCAGGACTGTCGTGATCTTCGAATCTTTTTCCAGCTTTCCGCTCGTAAAGAGGAAGATGAATACCGACTGAAGACAGATATATGCAAATGAGATCATCAGAAGGACCGAAAGCACTATGATCGGAAGCCTGCCCTTCTTCTTTGCTGCAGGAGCATCCGAGATCTTAACTTCCTCGATAACCGGCTCCGGCTCAGTAGGTGCCACTGGCTCTGTCAATATAAACTGTTCGCTCGGCTCGACCTTCTGAACATTCTCTTCCGGTTCAGGTGTGATCGATCCGTTTGGTTCATTTATTGGTTCATTCATATCCGTATTATTCTCAGACATATTAATCGCCTCCCTTAGGTTGACTAAGTTATACACTTTTTACCTTAAACGTAACTTAAACATTCTCGGCAAAAGTGAGGAATCATTCTTCCTCTTCATCTTCCATATCTATGCTTATCTTTCCCGTCGGAGCTTCGGTCGTTCCGATCTTCACTGCCTCCGACTTCCCGTTACTCGTATCAGTGACAAAAGCGCAGAAGGTTTCCTCATTTAAGACCGGCACATTGATCCTTACGGTAACACCTGCTCCATACTCTATATCGTCGATCTCATATCCTCGGTTTCGTATCTCGAAGATCATCTTATCAGCTGAAGAGTAATCAAGCTCGATCTTCATAACAGAACAAAGTTCAAGGATCTGCGGCTTGGCTTCCTTAAGAGCCATCGACGCAGCTCTCGTATATGCACGAACAAGTCCGCCCTTTCCAAGGAGTATGCCTCCGAAATATCTGGTGACTACGATCGCGCAATCAGTTATCTCGTTTTTCGTAAGGACAGACATGACAGGTAGTCCTGCAGTGCCTGACGGTTCTCCGTCGTCACTATACTTCTGAAGGCTCGTTTCCTTCTTAATGATCCAGGCATAGACATTGTGCCTCGCGTCAGAATGCTGTTTCCTTATCTCATCGACAAAATCATTTGCCTCCTGAGCATTAAGGACAGGCTTACAGTATCCGATAAATCGGGATTTTTTCACTTCATAAACAGCCTTACCGAATTCAGATACGGTAATGCGCTTAACATTCTTTGGTGATTCACTTATTAAGGGATCTGACATCGATACCTCAGATAAGTTCCTTATATCTTTGATAAGCGATCATAAGAAGGGACTTGTCCTGACTATAGGTTACAAGCTCCATCGCTTCTTCCATCGAAAAGAACTTACCGTCAATGAAGCTCTCGTCAGGATTATACTTAACTTCGCCCGACGGACTCTTCATTACAAACCAGGAAACATTATTATGGATAGGCTTCTGTCTCGTGATCGAATAGAACTCATAGTTGGTCTTACCGCATGGAGCGAGTATCTCAGCTTCGATACCTGCTTCGATACGGATCCTGTCCAAAGCTATCTCTTTTTCCTTCTGACCTACTCTGACAACACCCTTCGGAAAGACCCATTCGTGCTTGTCATTACGTAAGAGCAAGACCTTATCGTCATGAAATACGATACCGCCTGCGCAGTTGCGAATAATCATATAAGCCCTCCGAATACATTTCTTTTTCCTTATTAAGATTGTACCACATGATAAGTATGATTTGTTGTTTTTTGCTTATGACTGTATAATTATGTAATTGTATAGAAGCAAATAAATATATTAAGGCAAGGAACGTCATAATGAGCGAGAACGGCAATCGCGATAACAGGGTTAAAGTTAAGTATTTTGCAGGCATCAAAGCACTGCAGGGTATCTTCGTAGTCCTCATTTTCTTCGCTGTCCTTCTCGGCATCGTCGTCGCAGGAGGTTTTCTCTCCAGAGTCATAAACGGAACGACTGAGCAGATGGAACTTACTATCACAAAGCCTACCATCTTCACGACGGTAACTGATCCTACACCGACTCCTTCCCCTACACCGACTCCTTTCGAGGTCAAGGAGAATATCGTCCTGACTTCCGAAAAGGCTAAGATGCTCGACGACTTTTTCGGACCGCTTCCTGAGGTAGATCACGTTGTTCCTGTAAAGCATAAGGTCGTAAAGGGTATCTACACCAATGCGGCAGTTAACCTTGAGGCGAACTTCGAACTTGCCAAGAATTCAGAGATCAACGCTTTTGTAATAGACCTTAAGGAAAGCTCGGGTGTCTATTTTGATACAAAGAACCAGACTGCTCTCGATATCGGCTATGTATATCCGCAGTACGATCTGAAGGAAGTTTGCGATCAGTGCCATGAGAACGACATATATGTAATCGGCCGAATCGTATGCTTCAAGGATGTTGCCCTTGCTAATAAGTATCCTGACAGAGCAATATGCGATAAAGACGGCACACCTTTGAAGTTCTACAACGAAGGTAGCGAGATCTTTGCTAATCCGTATGATACAAGAAACTGGGAATACCTGATCGAGCTTGCTCAGGAAGCACTCGACATGGGTGTTGACGAGATCCAGTTCGACTATATAAGATTCCCTACCGGAGGATCCACATCAGGCGCAGATCCTTACTTCGGTCCTGAAGATGAAGTACCAACCAAGGCTGATGCTATCGTTAGATTCCTTCAGACAGCAAGAAGAGAGATCCAGGATGAGACAGGAATCCCCGTATCAGCCGATATCTTCGGTATCGCAGTATCCTCTTCCCTCGATGGTCAGATCTTAGGTCAGGATTGGGGTTCTGTCGGTCTTACAGGAGTTGATTCACTCTGTCCGATGATCTACCCTTCTCACTATGCTCTCGGAACCATGATGAACGGACACATCCACGACTATCCTGATAAGGATCCGTACCAGGTAATGTTCGATGCATTAAAGACAGGAAGCACATATCACCTGCAGCCTGATTACAGTGTCGTAAGACCTTACTGTCAGGCATTCACGGCTGCATATCTCGGCTCGGGAAATTACATGGAATATGACTATGAAGCGATCAACGACCAGATAAGAGCCATTCAGGATTCAGGTATGGAGGAATTCATTTTGTGGAATGCCCTGGCGGAATATCCTGAAGGCAACTATGGCGGTAATGACGGCTGATATTGATATTTACTTCTAATAAGAATAAAATATAACGAATTAATTTTTGGAGGGATGTCTATGTTGGATATCAAATTTCTCCGTAATAATCCGGAGATCGTAAAGACTAACATCAAGAACAAGTTCCAGGATGATAAGCTTCCTCTCGTTGACGAAGTCATCGCTTTGGACAAGGAATTCCGTGAGTGCAAGACCCGTGCCGAATACTTAAGAAGTCAGAGAAACTCAATCAGTAAGAAGATCGGTTTCTACATGGGTCAGGGCCAGAAGGATGAAGCTGAGAAGGCTAAGGCTGAAGTAGCTTCAATGGCATCCGAACTTGAAGAACTCTCCGCTAAAGAAACAGACCTTGAAGAGAAGATCAGAAAGATCATGCTCGTTATCCCTAATATCATCGATCCTTCAGTACCGATCGGTAAGGATGACAGTGAGAACGTCGAGATCGAGAAGTTCGGTGAGCCTGTAGTTCCTGATTTCGAGATCCCATATCACGTAGATATCATGGAGAAGCTTGACGGTATCGACCTTGATGCTGCAAGAAGAACATCCGGTAACGGTTTCTACTATCTTAAGGGCGACATCGCACGTCTTCACTCTGCTATCCTCTCTTATGCAAGAGACTTCATGATCGACCGCGGATTCACATATTACATCCCGCCTTTCATGATCCGTTCTGCAGTTGTTAACGGCGTTATGAGCTTTGCTGAGATGGAGAACATGATGTACAAGATCGAGGGCGAAGACCTCTATCTCATCGGAACATCCGAGCATTCCATGATCGGTAAGTTCATCGATACTACATTGGAAGAATCTGAGCTTCCTCAGACACTTACAAGCTACTCCCCTTGCTTCCGTAAGGAAGTAGGTGCTCACGGTATCGAGGAGCGTGGTGTATATCGTATCCACCAGTTCGAGAAGCAGGAGATGATCGTTGTATGTAAGCCTGAAGAGAGCATGCAGTGGTACGATAAGCTTTGGCAGAATTCCGTAGACTTCTTCAGAAGCCTTGATATCCCTGTAAGAACACTCGAGTGCTGCTCCGGTGACCTCGCTGACCTTAAGGTTAAGTCCTGTGACGTTGAGGCATGGTCCCCACGTCAGAAGAAGTATTTCGAGGTTGGTTCCTGTTCTAACCTTGGTGATGCTCAGGCACGTCGTCTCGGCATCCGTGTAAAGAACAAGGAGACAGGTAACTACTTTGCTCACACATTGAACAACACAGTAGTAGCACCTCCTAGAATGCTTATCGCTTTCCTCGAAAACAATCTCAACGAGGACGGCTCCATCAGGATCCCTGAAGCACTTCGTATGTATATGGGTGGCAAGGAAGTTCTCGAGCCAAAGAAATAATGGTTTAATAAGAAATCACAGCGTCTCACTTATGTGAGGCGCTTTTTTATTGCGAATAATTTTAGGCACAAAAAAACCGCCGATCTTATGATCAGCGGTTGAATAATCAGTTTAACTTCATCAAGCTCTCTTTACGAGACCGGAACGAAGGCAGCGTGTGCAAACTTTCATAGTCTTAGGGGTGCCATCTACAACTACCTTAACGCTATGAACGTTAGGCTGCTGTTGTGTCAATGCACGACGTGAAATCTGCGAACGCGTAATTCTGATCTTTCTGCCAAAAAATGTATCCTTCTGACAAACTTCACACTTAGCCATGGAAACACCTCCTAGTTAATTTTTCACGCTCAAAGATAATATCATACCAAACAGATTTACGCAACAGTTTTTTGCTTACTCGTCAAAAATCCTTCTAACTGACACGATCCTGCTCGCAATATCATCTGTTGCCTTGAACGAACGAAGCCTTATCGTGGTCTTTGCTTTCGATACCATAAGAAGGACTCCGGTATCCGTGCAGACCGCCATCTCGTAGATCTCATTGCTGTCGCTGTACGGACTTTTCAAAAAGACGAGATCGCCTGGTTCAATAGAATCCAGGAGCAGATCGCCTGTTACAACGTCATATTTAAGTTCGACTTCTGAACCCATATTTGCCTGTTCCTTGATGGTTCTAGGAGCAGGGATACCGTTTACTTCAGAGCACACATAGACGATTCCATTGACAGACATGCCCTTCTGAGTAAGACCGTTATTAATGTATGTGACGTTACTATGGCTCAATACCGAACTTACAAAGTAACGACAGGATACCTTATGGATATCTTCCCTGGCACCAAGCTCGATAACACCTGACGAACCGATCCAACCCTTATCACCGTTAGGAAGCGCCACCTGGTAAACACCGTCACGCTTTACATCAGCGTAAAGGATCGTATTCATCATTACTTTCGTTATGAGAGTACCGTTGCTAGCATGGGTCATAACGTTCTTATACGTATCAGAAACGACGAGCTTATACTCATGAAGGTCAGGCTCGACAGAATCAGTCCTCGTTGTAAGACGGGCACTCTTAACATAACCTTCGATACCGTCAGACGTCCTGATCTTTACGTAACCATTCACTTCATTACCGTCGACCAATACGACTGCCTCATTATAAAGGACCTGCGTAAGCCTGTTCGAAGAAGGCTCCGGCTCCTCCATGAGGTCAGCACAGTAATAGTTGACCACGCGATATGAATCATCATAGATAAGGTCGATCTTCTTCTCAACAAAGAGCTCGATGTTGGTTCCTTTGAAAAGCCCGGGAAGTACTGCCGGCAACACGTAGAAAACGCTCAGAACGATAAGGACAATCGCTACTGCAGCTATCGCGAACCTTAAGAATCTCTTTCGCCTCTTCCTGCTAAGAGTAGCTTCCTGAGTCGGAAGACCCCATCTGTCCATCAGGTCCTCTGCCTGACCGAACTCACCCTTAAGCTCGTTATTCTCACCAGGAAAAGCGATATGGCTTTCTACATGTCTTACCTTAGACTTTTTCTTCTTCGGTTCGAAAAGCCCCTTATCATCGTAATCTTTTATCTTCATACCGGCTCATCCTCACTGTCTTCTGAAAGGATGGTACAGTAACTTATCGCATAATCACCATCATGGGAAATGCTGACAGAGATCGAGACAGCCTTAAGCTCCTGAGCCTTTGATCTGGCCTTACCGTAAAGCTTTACTTTAGGAGCTCCTGACTCATCGTTTATCGTCTCGATATCGGTAAAACCGATACCCATCGTCATTACTCCCGTACCAAGAGCCTTAGCAACTGCTTCTTTAGTTGCGAATCTGCCTGCAAAGCTCTCTGCACGCTTATCGAGATTAGATGATCTCATGCAGTATTCAATTTCTTTATCGGTAAAACAGCGCGTCACAAAGCTTGGAAGGCTTCCGTCTTCCTTAGGCGCTATAATATTTGCCATGCGCTTTACAAGGACGATGTCTGTTCCGCAGTAGATCCTCATTTGATACGCTCTGCCGTACTGAGTTTAGATGCTACTCTCTCGTAGCTATTGGTAACAGTCTCATCCGGCGTCTCACTCGTAACGATGATAGTCGGAAGATTTTTGTAATTTCTGCTCTCAAGGATGCCGTCAAGGATCTCACCTGTCTTACCGCTTCTGGTAAGGCTTCCGAGATAACCGTCTATCACAAGGAAATCACACTTCTTAAGATCTTCGATCTTCTCTTCGGAAAGAGAAAGGATAGAGTCCGTTCTAATGAACATTGCACCGTAACCGAAGTTGATCACCATTTTCGCGACGCAGACTGAAAGATATGTCTTACCTGTCTGAGTGCCGTCCGAATAGATGAGGATACCCTGAGGCTTAGAAACTATAAGATCTTCTATAACCTTATCAAGTCTCTTCTTCGCAGCAGCCCTGATATTCTTCTGGTTCTTGACCTCGCTGTCCTTAAGGTTCTTCGGCTCAACAAAACTGTAATCCGAAAGACCAGCCTCTTTATAGCTCTGCTCGAGAGGAATCTTCATGCATGAGCATACTTTCCTGACATTAACAGGACCGTTCTTAACTACAAAGCCTGTGTCATTACATTTCTGGCACTGAACGATCAATGTATCGAAATCATTAGGTATCAGGTGCTCCTTAATGAACTTAGCGCGCTCTTTCTGTAGCTTACTCTCTTCCTTGTTCACGAATTCCGAAGAATCCATCTCATTATCAAGGATCTTAAGTATATTGGACCTTCGAAGTTCGATGATCTTGTCATCGATGAGACGGAGCTTAGGAAACCTCTCATATACATCGATGATCCTATCGTCACGTGCGATCTCCTTCTCGGAAGTTCTCTGCGACAATTCTTCACGGATAAAAAAATCAATTGTCTTCATCGGCTTCTCCTTCAAACATATCGAAAAAGTTCGTATGCGTGCTCTCGGCCTTCTCAGGCTTCTCGGTCTTCTTCTCTGTGCCTACATATTCAATGCCGGCTGCACCACCGCTGGTACCGACAAATCCGCCATTCTTCTTGGAATTCTTATACTTACGGCTGTTCTCCTTGTGACGCTCATTCTCGTATTTTGTAGCTTCCTCGACAGTCGTAACACCTGCATAGATCCAATTCGACAAAGTCTCATCGACATTCATCGTGTTAACGCCCCTGTACTCATTGCTCCTGAAAGCAAACTCAGCAAGCTCAGGCGTAACTCCCAAAGAAGCCCATTTCTCGATCCTCTCGAGATCAAGAGCGTTGGCACGCTTCCTTGTAAGCTTACCTACAAGATCCGTAAGTTCCTTCGTCATCTTGCTGGCATTCAGCACTTCATCGAGCTTATCGGCAGTCCTGATACCCTTCTGATCCCATTCCTTAGCAAGCTTCTCGACAGCATGGATGTTATATTGGATCTTACGCTCCTTAGCCTCTTCGAAAAGCCTGTAGATGACGATACTCTCGAATTTATATGTGTAAAGGCACTTATCTACGACGCCATAGAAATTCCAGCCGATCTTACCTGCATAGATCGTCTTGTTGATACTGGAACAAAGGTTGTCTCTCTCCTTCTTAAGAGGTGACAGTTCAAGGTCAGCGAGCTCTGCTCCGCCCTTAGCGATAACGCTGGCACAATAGCTTTCTACTTCGACCTTCTTTATATCTACGAAAACGAATTTATTGTTTCTGTTTTTAGTAATAAGACCTGCAGCTATCAATTCCGCAACTGCTTCTTTAGTTGCCTGATCTTCGAAAACGGATCTCTCAAGGATCTCTTTCTCGGTATACTTTCCCGTGCCGTCCATCTTAAGGAGAAGATATAGGCAGATAGCTTCCTTGGTAAGGCCTGTCATGTACTGGCATATAAAGAGATCTTCAACTGCTGTATCAGTCAGTAAAAGCGGATTCTCATCACTTAAATAGCTCATTTCCAGGCTCTCTCCTTTGTTTTTTCAAGTCATTGCATTATAACATGAAAAAGCCCTTTTCGAAATCCCGAAACAGGGGCAAAAAAAGGCCGTCCACCGAAGTGAACGGCCTTCATTATAGATCATCTAATATCAGATATCTGCAGCCATCTTCTTGTAAGAAGCAAGACGTACGAGAGAATCGTTGTAGTTCTTGTGGAAGAGACCGTCAACGATGTCAGGTGAATACTTCTTAAGGAGAGAGTTGTATCTTACCTCAGCCATGAGGAATGCATTGAATGCCTCGTAGCCGCCCTGTGGTTCCTTAGAATCCAATGTGAATGGGTTCTTGCCCTCAGCTGTAAGAGATGGGTTGAATCTGTAGAGGTGCCAGTAACCGCACTCAACAGCAGCCTTCTCTCTCATCTGAGCTACCTTAAGACCACCCTTGATACCGTGGTTGATACAAGGAGCGTAGCAGATAACGAGGGAAGGACCATGGTAAGCCTCAGCCTCTGTGAATGCCTTGATGGTCTGAGCGGAGTTGGAACCCATAGCGCACTGTGCTACGTATACGTAACCATAGCTCATTGCCATCATACCGAGATCCTTCTTCTTGATGTTCTTACCACCGGCTGCGAACTGAGCAACAGCACCCTGAGGTGTGGACTTGGAAGCCTGTCCGCCTGTGTTGGAGTAAACCTCTGTATCGAGAA
>JAGCGE010000228.1 GCA_017649745.1 Clostridiales bacterium
ATAAAGACCAATGCGGCCGACGGGTCGCTCAATGAGACTGTGGATTATTACTATTACGATTGACTTGCCTCCTGTAAGGGTGTAACATCGATTTGTTCATTTTTATTTGTTCGAAAAGGATTTCTGAACACGAAAGGGGATAAAATCGATGGCAATCACTCGAAAGCAGTTCGAAGTTCTGGCTTTTCTGGCGCAGGAAGGAACAGCCAAGACCCAAAGAGAGATCGAGAGTGGCACAGGATGTTCGCTTGGAACGGTCAACAAGGTAGTTAATGAACTTAGTGAGGCGGGCTTCATCAAGGACGGCGCGATCACTGAGAAGGGAATAGAGGCGCTCGAGCCTTACAGGGCGAAGAGGGCGGTCTTCATCGCTGCGGGATTCGGTTCGAGGATGGTTCCGATCACGCTCAATACACCAAAGCCGCTCGTCAGAGTTCACGGCAAGAGGATCATCGACACGCTCCTGGATGCTGTCTTAGAGGCCGGCATCGAAGAGATCTATATCGCAAGAGGTTATCTTGCAGAGCAGTTCGATCAGCTGCTTTATAAGTATCCAATGATCAAGTTCCTGGAAAATCCTATGTACAACGAAGCTAATAATATCTCCAGTGCGCTTCTTGCTAGCCACATGCTCTCGAATGCGTATGTTTTCGAGGCGGATCTGCTTCTGAGTAATCCAAAGATCATAAAGAAATATCACTATACATCCGACTTCCTGGCTATCAAGAAAGACAGGACCGATGACTGGTGCTTTGTCGTTAAGGACGGCGTCATCAAGGAAGAGAAGGTCGGAGGCGAGGACTGCTGGCAGATGGTAGGCATCTCCTACTGGAATGAAGAAGACGGCAAGAAGCTCGCGACAGACATCGCCGAAGTCTATGAAGGCCCTGGCGGTAAAGAGAGATACTGGGAGCAGGTCCCACTCGTTTATAAGAAAGAGAACTATGCAGTCGAAGTTGCCGAGTGCATGGAAGATGACATCGTAGAGATCGACACTTTCAGGGAACTCAAGCAGATCGACAAGACATATGACGTTTAAGGGAGGCAATCAATATGGAAAGTATTAAAAGACATATTCTTCTTAATCCGGGTCCGTCCACTACTACGGATACCGTAAAGTATGCTCAGGTCGTTCCTGATATCTGCCCTCGCGAAAAGGAATTCGCAGGTCTCATGAAGGGCCTTAGAGAGGACTTAGTCAAGATCGTTCACGGCGACCTTCAGAAGTACACATCAGTTCTCTTCTGCGGATCAGGCACCATCAATATCGACGCATGCGTTAACTCGCTCCTTGACGAAGGCAAGAAGGTCTTGGTAGTTAATAACGGCGCTTATTCCGCCAGAGCTGTCGAGGTCTGCCAGTACTACGGACTTCCTCATATCGACTTGAAGTTCCCTGTAGATCAGCTTCCTGATCTTGGCAAGATCGAAGAGACACTCAAGAACAACCCTGATATCGGTCTTGTTCACACAACTCACCAGGAGACAGGCACGGGCATCCTTAATCCTATTAGAGAGATCGGTGCGCTCTGCCACAAGTACGGCGCGATCTTCACTGTTGATACGACAAGCACATACGCTATGCGTCCTATCGATATCGAAAAGGATAACATCGACTTCTGCATGGCATCAGCTCAGAAGGGTCTCATGTCATTTACGGGCCTCTCATTCGTAGTAGGTAACAGAGCAATCATCGAGAAGTCAGCTAACTTCCCTAAGAGAAGTTATTACTGCAACCTCTTCCTCCAGTATGACTGCTTCGAAAAGACAGGCGAGATGCACTTCACTCCGCCGGTTCAGACGATCTACGCAACGATCCAGGCATTGAAAGAGTACTGGGCTGAAGGCGAAGAAGCTAAGTGGGCAAGACACACAAGAGTCTTTAACGCAATCAACAAGGGCCTTGATAAGCTCGGATTCAAGCAGGTCATCAAGGAAGAAGAAAGAGCAGGCCTCGTGTCTTCCGCTATCTATCCTGACGATCCTAACTGGAGCTTCGAAAAGGTTCATGACTATTGCTATGAGAGAGGCTTCACCATCTATCCTGGTAAGATCTCCACGACTAATACGTTCAGACTTTGTTCACTCGGCGCTATCGATGCACCTGACATCGCGGACTTTTTCGAGGTGTTCAAGGCAGCACTTGATGAGACAGGCGTAAAGTATCCGGTAACTTACAAGGAGGCATAAGATGAAGACAGCATATACTTGTTTTTGTACTGACGTTATCCACGAGGGTCACTTAAATATCATTAATCACGCAAAAGAATACGGAAGAGTCATCGTCGGTTGTCTTTCCGACAAGGCTCTCATCAGATACAACAGATTCCCGACTGTTTCGCAGGAAGAGCGCGTAAGGCTCTACAGATCCCTCGAAGGCGTCGAGGAAGTAGTTATCCAGGACGACATGCTCTATGATGACGTAATCACACTCATCAAGCCTGACTTCATCATTCACGGTGACAACTGGAAGGAAGGTCCTGAAAGCGCTATCAGAAGCCACGTTGAAGAGCTTTTGAGTTCATATGGCGGAACTATCGTTGATATTCCTTATACATATAACGAGAAGGTAAAGAAGATCGACATGCAGCTTCGTGAGAAGCTCGCTATGCCTGAGTATCGCCGTAAGAGATTGCGCGACCTCATCTCCATGACTCCTATCGTTAAGGCAATGGAAGCTCACTCAGGTCTTACAGGTCTCATCGTCGAAAAGACTGTCGTAGAGCACGAAGGCAAGCTCGACCAGTTCGACGCGATGTGGATCAGCTCGCTTTGCGATTCGACAGCAAAGGGTAAGCCTGACATCGAGCTCGTTGATATGACAAGCAGATTCAGGACGATCGACGATATTACGGAAGTTACAACGAAGCCTATTATTTTCGATGGCGATACAGGCGGACTTACAGAGCACTTCGTTTACACGGTAAGAAGTCTTGAGAAGATGGGTGTATCAGCTGTTATCATCGAAGACAAGAAGGGCCTTAAGAAGAACTCGCTCTTCGGAACTGAAGTTAAGCAGACTCAGGCAACTATCGAAGAGTTCTCCGAAAAGATCAGGGCAGGTAAGAAAGCTCAGCTTACAGATGACTTCATGATCATCGCACGTATCGAGAGCCTTATCCTCGAGCAGGGTATGGAAGATGCGCTTAACAGAGCTAGAGCATTCGTCGCTGCAGGCGCTGACGGTATCATGATCCACAGCAGAAAGAAGTCTCCTGATGAGATCTGCGAATTCTGTGACAAGTTCCGTGCTGAAGATAAGAAGACTCCTATCGTAGTTGTTCCTTCAAGCTTTAACACGATCACTGAAGAAGAGCTCGCATCACACGGCGTAAATATCGTTATCTATGCTAACCAGCTCACAAGATCTGCTTTCCCTGCAATGCAGAAGACAGCAGAGGATATCCTTAAGTATCACAGAGCTAAGGAAGTCGATGACAGACTCATGTCGATCAAAGACATCATCACACTCATCGACGAGATCTAAGGAGGAAACATGGACGTTAAATCATTCGCAAATATTCTGGGTGCCGACTTTTTTACCGGAGTTCCTGACTCCCAGCTCAAGGCACTTTGCAACTACCTCATGAACACTTACGGCATCGACCCTAAGCATCATGTTATCGCTGCTAACGAAGGTAACTGTACTGCTTTGGCAGCAGGCTATCATCTCGCAACCGGAAAAGTTCCTGTTGTTTATATGCAGAACAGCGGTGAGGGTAATATCATCAACCCTGTCGCAAGCCTTCTTAACGATAAGGTCTACAAGATCCCTGTGATCTTCGTAGTAGGCTGGCGTGGAGAACCAGGCACAAAGGACGAGCCTCAGCACATCTATCAGGGTGAAGTAACAGTTAAGCTCCTTGATGATATGGGCATCAAGTCATTCATCATCCGCAAGGAAACAACTGAGGATGAAGTAAAAGCAGCTATGGCTGAGTTCAAAAAGACTCTCGACGAGGGACTCGATGTTGCTTTCGTTATCTCCAAGGGTGCTTTGTCCTACGACGAGAAGGTCGTCTACAAAAATGACAACCAGATGATCCGTGAAGAGATCATCAAGCATATAGTTAAGGTATCAGGTGAAGATCCTATCGTTTCCACAACAGGTAAGGCATCCCGTGAGCTCTTTGAGACACGTGTTGCTAACGATCAGTCACACAAGTATGACTTCCTCACTGTTGGTTCTATGGGTCATTCCTCATCTATCGCTTTGGGCGTAGCTATCAACAAGCCTGATCAGAAGATCTGGTGTGTCGACGGCGATGGTGCAGTCCTCATGCACATGGGCTCCATGGCAGTCGTAGGTTCCCAGAAGCCAAGTAACCTCGTTCACGTGGTCATCAACAACTGCGCTCACGAGACTGTCGGAGGCATGCCTACTGTTATGGCTGACACTGATCTTGTGGCAGTTGCTAAGGCTTGCGGATATCCTAATGCCGTACGCGTAACAACTTATGACGAACTTGACGCTGAGCTTAAGAAAGCTAAGGATCGTAACGAGTTGTCACTCATCGAAGCAACCTGCTCGATCGGCGCACGCGACGACCTCGGCCGTCCTACAACCACAGCTCTTGAGAACAAAGAGAACTTCATGGAATACTTGAAAACACTGTGATTGTAAATTACGGTAAAATCGCTCTTGAATGGTGGAGTTTACCGTAATTTCAAAGCGCGATTACGGTAAAAACTGCCGAAATCGTTCGATTTTCCGTAAATATACGGTAGAACCGCAAAAAAATCACTATTTTACTGTAATTTCTGATCGAGATTACAGTAAAATCGGTCAAAAACAGTGGATTTTACCGTAAATTGACTTTTACGTGCAAATCGCTCCAAAATGATGAATTTGCACGTAATTATATAATGCGTTTACGTGCAAATCAGTAAAAAATCGCTCAAAATGCCGTAATTTACGGCATTTTCGCATAAAAAAGTGCAATTTGCACGTAATCTGTGATCGCATTTACGTGCAAATCGGCTCAAAAAACTAATTTTGCACGTAATGAGGGTGTATGATACTACTTACGATAGATACAGGAGGAAGGAAGATATGAAACGCTTCAGAGTATTGATATTGATCCTCTGCGCGGCTCTGGTGCTCTCGTCTTGCGGGAATACTTCAACTGAGGAGACAGAGACGACGGATACTGAAGTGACAGCGACCGAAGATGTAGCGCCTGCTGTCATCACGATACCATCGACTGAAGCAACGTCTGAAGAGACAACAGCGGAAACGGTCGATAACGTCGTTGCCAAGGGCTTTGGCGCAGAAAGGTTCAAGTCATACAGAGATTATGCGACGCAGCTTCACAACGAGAATCCTGATCTGAGATTCTATTATGAAGAGAATTACGAGTATAAGCCTCTCCAGTTCAATCTGTGCGTCTTTGATCCTGAATGGGCGTCGGTCATGATCTATTACTGTTCCGACATGGGTGAGATGCAGCTGCTCGAGACTTATACTGTGGAGAATCCTGAAGCTCTTTTGGCAACTACTAACTCTTATGAGACGTTCATGAACATGCCTTTGATGATGAGCGGCGCAGGCTCCAATGATAACTTCGTCGGTTCGATCGATGACGGCAGGTACTTCGGAAGCATCATCGCTTTTAATGAGAGTGCCACCAAGATGCTCGTGTCGGTCGGAACGCCTATTACCATGACAAAAGACGA
>JAGCGE010000229.1 GCA_017649745.1 Clostridiales bacterium
ACAAGCAGAAAATCATCGCCGATCGGGTAAGCTTTATCAGATATTACCTTTACATCATTGTTTCCAAGCGCAGTCAAAAGTCCTGCATAACCGTCTTTTACATGTTTATTGATTCCAATGAGATTATCGTGATTGCCAGGGACATAAAATGTTCCGTAGGTTGAATTAAGATCTCTCAACAGCTCACAAGCACGTTTCATATCTGCCAGAGTCGTATTCTCATCAACAAAATCGCCTGTTATAACAACCACATCAGGATTGTTCGAGTTGACCTCAGCTATGCATTTTTTCAGCTCATCCTCTCCGAAAAAATTACCATAATGAATATCTGACAGTTGAGCGATCTTGAGATCTGCGCCAAGTTCGATATCATAAGTCGTTACCTCTAATTTATTACCTGCTATATACGCATGAGTAAAATATCCCAGTGTTAAAACTACCGATAAGATAAGAGGAATCAGCCTGTTGATCTTATTCTTTGTTAGCGCTCTGATGAACTCGAAAATAACAAGAAGACAGCTAAGCACCAAAAAGATCATCACTGCACCGACATCAGTAAAGAAATATATGAAAAGGACTGTCAGAACCGACAGTACAGATCCTGTAACTATCAATGTTCTGACACGTCCTTTAAATGCCCATAAAGACAGGTTAAGCAATATCGAAGCTGCAGAGAGGATCGTTAAAGCAATATACAATGATCAACCCTCAAAACTTTCCAAAGCCACTTCACCATAGGATTGTAAATCTTCCATCAGATCATCATAATCATCTCCGGTTAGATATTTATCTCCAATAAAGCCTACATTATAGATAAAAGCTTCCTGATATAGTGAATTAGCTACTTTTTCATTTGCAGTAATATATACCTCAAACGGATCCTGTCCACCAAGGAACTCCACAGGGAAACTAGATTTACTCATTACAGTATTAGAAGGAACAGCCTCTGCAAGTCCATCTCCTATATATCCATTAGCATACAGATATTGGAATCCTGTTTCAGAGTCATCGAGAGTGATCCAAGTAATAAGATCAGCAATAACTTCCTGCTTTTCGTAATCACCGGTTGTCGCATATATAGAAGGCACTATATAAGTTCCTCCCCAAACGGATGTTACAGGAGCTTCACAGATATTCCACATACCGTAAGTGAGATCACCTGCTTCTCTGTTCATTATATAATTTACTAACCATGAAGGTCCATAGAAACAGAACACTTCTTTATCGCCTTTGCCTTTAATATCTGCATACCAAGCCTCTGACCATTGTGTAATAAGCTGATCAGAAAAATAGCCATTATCATATGCTTCTTTCAAATAATCCAAGTAATCATCTACTGAGGACTTAATATTGAATTCTCCATCTACGATCCATTCTTCATCGGAAGAATCAAGGATCATCCTCAAAAACTCCTGGGAAGAGGATGTCATGAAATATCCGGCCTTCTGCATCTTATCTGCTACATTCATAAGCTTGTCAAACTTACCCGTGCCTGCACCCATCAAAGAGGCAACCTCAGACGGATCTGATGTTCCTAAAACTTCTTCTGCGATATCAGTTCTGTAGATCATAAAACATGCGCCGGACGTATATGATAATGCAACAACTTCATCATCGAATTGTCTTGTTCCAAGATCTACTGTATAAGGCGCGATCTCGGCATCTTCTATCATAGTGTCAACATCGATACCCAGATTCGAATATGGAACTGCATATCCGGACATATCACCGTTTGTATATTTATATAAATATGAGCAATCAACAGTAAAGATATCAGGCGCACTTGAATCACCACTTACCAGAGCTTGATCAACAGCCTGCTCATATGAAGAACTCTCATTGTAGATCTGTGTGTACGTAAAATCATAACTACAATCCGGATGGTAAACCTTATATGTTTCACAAATATCTCTCATTATATCTGAGCTGTAAAAGACATTGATCGTATTAACTTCAGGCGTAGGCGATGGCGTAGGAGATGGTGTCGGTGTTGGTGTAGCCTCAGTCTCAACAGGCTCTGGTGCAACAACAGTAGCAACACTTCTGTCTTCATTAGAACCGGATCTGACTTTAATGTCTTTATCCACTCTTTTCGTAGAACATGACGCAAGAACACCGGATGCCATAATAATTGACATCAATAAAGCAATGCCTCTTACATTGTTATTATCTTTCCTTAGCATAACAATCCCCCAATACACAATAATATTTAACATTATACTCGTATGAGAAAAAAAAAGAAGTTACCACGATTTGTGATAACTTCAATCAAAAAAAAGTTCCTGCACAGTCACATTATAATAATCTGCCAATCGGATATTAACTGAATCTCTAGGCACCCTGTTATTCGTCTCATACATAGATAAAGCAGATACACTGATACCTATACTGTCTGCAACTTCTTTCTGTGATCTGTTGCCTCGTAGAATGACCAATTTGGAACCTATGGATTTACGATCCTCTACCATAAAAATTTACCTCAACTGTCACGTTTCGTGATAATTCAATTGTACTCTTTGAAAAAAACGTGTCAACATATTTACATAAAACTTAGATATCTGATATTTACACGTTTCACGTTTTGTGAATATAATTTTATAAAAACAGTATAGGTAGGTATATGGCTCGTTTTAATGACATGATGAGATCCTATAGAAAAGATAAAGGAGTTTCCCAGGCAGAACTAGCCAGGATCATTGGTGTCAGCACGTCAACTATCGGAATGTATGAATCCGGAAAAAGACAACCTAACTTCAAGATTGAAGAAGCAATCGCAGACTACTTTAATGTAACTCTTGATATGCTTAGAGGTCAGGGAGACGAATCATCAGAGAACATTTCAAAGGGATACAGGATCCCTGTACTCGACAAAGTAATTGCCGGAATCCTTCAAGAAGCGATCGAAGAAATACTTGACTACGTGCTTATTTCACCTGATACAGCTGACAAAGAAGATCTCTTCGGATTAAAGATCAAAGGAGATTCTATGGAACCTGATTTTCGCGAAGGAGATGTAGTCATAGTTCATAAACAAAAAGAAGCGAACGAGGGTGACATAGTAATAGCATCTATAGACAATAATGATGCCGTATGCAAAAAATACGAAAAAAACAAAGGTACAGTAATCCTGAGATCGTTGAACGATAAATATGATCCTATGAAGTTTAATTCACGATCGAGCAAGCTAGTTACTATAATCGGAAAAGTAATAGAACTCAGACGAAAAATCTGATCACTTGATATTATCCAGATATTCCTCGATTTTGTTAAGGTGCAATGATGATTTAATCCTTGAGTTGTTGCTATCAAGAATTCGATAGTGGTTAGAGATAATATTCTGCTGGATCTTATATCCACCCTTTTTCTTAATGTCTCTCCACCATATCTTACCGCCCATTGTGGAAGGATATTTAACCTCAACATTATCAAAAGCAAGTATCTTTACTATCTCAACAGCGTCTCCGCCAAAAGCATTCTGAAGAACAGTACTGTCAGCAAACATCGTAATGAGGGCAACTGCTTCGGTCCAACCGATCGCTCTTCTTCCCTTCTCGCTTTCTACCAAAGTCTTCTTGGAAATTCCGAGTATCACAGCCATCTTGTCCTGTGTAAGTCCGAATTCAGTCCTTACAAGTTTCAGATTGTCATTAACGATGGTGACAAATTCTTCTTTTGTCATACCTCTTCTCTCCTTAATCTGCCTTTGATATTCATTCTGTCGATAAGACCTGTCGCTTTAAGTAATACTAAGATTATAGCAATAGTTATCATAAAATGTACCTCTCTTATACTATGGTGTAATTTTACACCTTTTAAGAGATTTTGCAACATCTATTCCAAACTTCGCATAAAAAACCTCGCTTACTAAAAGCGAGGTTTAACCAGATAAAATACGTTCTCGTTATACTTTGTAGAAAATATCATCATAAACACCAATAACGATATCTCCGCATTGAACTACATAGTATGAACCAACCGGATTACCCAGACCTGAAGCTCTTTCCCACTTATACATAGATCCGTTCGAAAACTCCATTATGTAATCATATTTTTTATTACCTCTTGTTCTGAAAATATTGCTTGGTTTAAATGTTACGATTTCAGATTCAACAACCTCTAAAAGCTCAACTTTAGGGGCATTTTTATTGACAATAACCGATTTTCTGGCATTAATACCAAATATAGAAAGACCAACGATCATAAGAAATATACATATTCCTATCCTGATCAATTTACTCTTCTTCTCTGAATCGATCTTCCATGCGATTATCGATTCAATAACAGAGATTACCGTCATAGATATTAGTCCTGATTGCAGATAACCGAGCATAACTTCTCTTTGGAGCAGTTTCATAAAGTCAGCATTGATAACGCTGCCGGCGGGATCAACACTTATGACCTTAATAAAGAAAACGATCATCAAGGCAATGAATAAAACTAAAGTTTTAATACATGAAAAACGAAAGTATATCGATCTTCCTTCTGTCATATCAAACCCTCCAAAGCTTTCTGATAAGATGTAATCATCCATATTTCAGAAAATATCAATTTAATTATACAGAACAAAAAAGATGTCTATTTTGTTTTAAACAGCAAAATAGTTGTTTTCATTTTTCTGTAGACCACAACTTAACTCAGCACTCTTCCTCTTCTTCCGTGCGCCTTTTGAAGAAGAAATGTCTGCCTGAGACAACACAAGCTGTCAGGATACACATGATGCAGATACTAAGGTTAAATGAGTTCTCAACGCCTGTCGGTATAATGCCATTACGAGTGTTGACGAATTTAACGACGTGGTGATCAGTTATATTTCCTGTTACCGTGCCAGAATCGTCAATATAGATACCATCTCGATATCCTTTACTCTGGTAACCCTTACTATCCTCCGTTACTGAGAACTTAGTATTCTCGTCAAGATCTGTAAATACGATCCTGTCACCATCTTTGAAACTCAGCGTGACCTTTCCTGCATCGGCAGCTGTAAGAGTCCAAGCAACAGCATCTTCATTGTTTTTCTTAGTATAGAAAGTACCGACATACGGTTGATCTGTCGCAGTTGTAAGAGTAACTGTTACAGGGAATTCCTCATTCCTGTTGCCCATATTACCTGTTACCTGCTTCGTGATCGTAAAGTCATCCGTAACAGGGAGATTATAGATAAGGAGTGTATAGACAAGTCTCTCCTCTCCAAGAACAGTTTCCCTAGTCGTTACGATATCTATCTCAGGATGAACAGCATTAAGCGTGATGTCACCTGTATCGCTAACAGTAAACAGTATGTAGTAGTTCAAACTATGATGTGTTATCGGAGTATCTACTTCCCTAAGCTCATATGTACCTGCAGGAAGCGACGAGTCTATCATAGAAACAATTCCGTTCGAATCAGTCAAAAGGTTCTCATAACCAGGCATCGGATGGAAGTCAACAACTGTAACTCCACCGACAGTCCTTTGCTTATGCAGTTCAAACTTAACATTTTCGATCGGTTGATTGGTATTCTTATCCTTCTTGGATACAGTAAAATCATACCTGATATTCTTTACTGTAACTGTAGGCTCATTTAGATCATCATTATTCACTTCGATCCTAGCTGCATCAGAAGAAACACCTGCTGTTGCAGTTACTGATCCATCATTATTTAACCTGATCGTGACTGGCTTATCGAGTCCATGATATCTTGATGGTGACTTTGTCTCAGTTAATGTGTAATCTACATTCTTCCTCAAGAAAGCCATAGTAACTAAACCATTGTCATCAGAAACAAATGATCCAATAAGCTTGCCGGTTTCGTCGCGAAGATCGAAATAAGCACCCGACATCCTATTACCCATCGTGTCTTCTTTATAGATCGTAAGTCCCTTACGGTTGTTTGTAATGGTATCTACACGGATGTTATTTGTCGAGTATGTGCTGCTGTACTTTGCTGTGTAAGTAATATCCTGTGAAATGGATTCTCCCGAAAGAGTTCCCTTAATCTCGATCTCATTATCGTTATATATAGGAGTAAGAGAAGTCCAGTTTGTAACTTTTCCATCAGAATCTACTACAGGATCATCAATATCTACTTCCCAAATATGGTAGTTATCGAGTGTCTTTCCAGTTTCCAGAGCACTGAAATACCAGTAGAGAGTATTCTCTCCATAAGGCAGTTCATAGATCATATTAGGCTGAAGAACATTATCAATATAGAGAGCAAAATAAGCATTTTCTCTGTCAGACAAGAACTTCTCATCAGCCCAGTTCTTATAGATTCTTATAGCATAGCCTCGAAGATTGTGTATCTCGACCTTCGGATCCTTATCATAATCCACAAGACCTATAGCTTCTGAAGCATTAGAAGTTCCTGAAGCATCACTATCATCAGCATAAACAACGTACTTGATCCTTGAATAACCGTCCGGGATCTCGTTATACCTCTCTTCAATCTGGAACTTCGTTCCTGCAAGAACTTCCCTAATCTCAACTGTGTAGAATGCCGGTATTCTTGAAATAGTGCCATTCATTGATGTAGTAAAGCTTGCCGATCTCTTCTCAGCATCAGTAAGAGCTGAATAGTCATTTTTATTTGTACCAAGACTTACAAAATCTCCCAATGTGGAATCCCAACGGCAATAGTTGCCGTCTTCATCCTTAACATGGTAGATATACATATTAGCAAGCTGCATATTTGTAGAATCATCGTGTTCAGTTGCAAAAGACAAGCGGAAGTCAAATCTGCCCGGATCATCGTGAACTTCATTAACACCAAAACCTTTCTCATCCCACAAGACTTTTGTGAAAGACAATGTCCTTAGAGCAGCAGGATTAACGTGATTGTTAAACTCAACACTTCTGCGTTCTTCAACTTTTGTTGGTTCTATCTTAAAATCCATACGGGTATCACTATGAGTCTGCTCCCTGTCTTCAGGAGTCGTTCCGCTTAACTGAGTAGTATTAGCAGAAACCTGATCATAGATATCAGTATCAACACCACATTCTACGATATAGTATTTAATTGCTCCGTCAGGCACATTGATCTCACAAGATTCACCAGGTCCAAGGAAATAAACATCTTCATAATTGCATCCGCCAACTGAATACTGGTCTTTGTATTCAACTTTCTTTGTTGTTCCTCTGTAATAAACCTGAATATTATCATGATGATTAGAAAGTCTCTGAT
>JAGCGE010000230.1 GCA_017649745.1 Clostridiales bacterium
AGGACCTTTGTATCTTTACCGCTAACAAGGACCAGCTTACCGTTCGAAAGACGGATAACAGCTTCATTACTTACAGTCGCGATCTCTTCACAGGTTATTACTCCATCGTCCTCTCCGAAAAGATCCCTTACTTCGATGGTCGTCATTTTCGAAAAGACCTTACCATCAGAAGAATAGTAGACTGTTCCGTTCTTAGTAACTGCGAAAGCTTCCTCCGAGTTAGCGCAGATATCCGTGAAGATATCATTCTCAGCGGCATACTTTACCGAAAGATCAGAAGAATCCATATCAGAGATAAGGAATCCTTCTGTTGTTATTCCTGATATCACATTATGCGAAGAGACGATCTTCGTGATGCCGTCCTGAGTCCAGAACCAGTTAGAGTCTTCGATCTCTTCAAAAGTCGAGAAATTCGCAGGGTTATAAGAGATTGCCTGCGCGTTGATCGTATTATTCAGGTTTCCGCTCTCATCGATGGAATAAACGCGAAGATTGCTGCCTACTACATCGCCTGCGCCAAGAGAAAGAGCGTCGTCGATATCAGTAAGGATCTTATCTTCAGTCGCACCCTTGATGTGGAAAGAAGAGAATTCACTTTTCGATTCAAAAGAACCGTTATGGATGATATTGTTGATCGGAATATTATCAAGATTGATGCCAAGTCCACTAAGTGACTGAGTGTAGTTAGTGCTGTCAGCCATCCTGATAGTGCAAAGTTCAGCCCTCGAACCGAATATTCCGAGAGCCGCGAGGATACTGCCCGATAGTAAGATTATGATCAGAAAGACAGCAACAAAGGAGAAAAACCTGTGCTTACGAAATCTGCCGTATCTTTGTCTTATCCTGCTCCTAATACTCATTCTGCCGTAACTTCCTCAACACTCTTAACTTCTTCTGCATTCTGTTTATTCTTTGCCTTGTATTTTGCGCCAAGTGTAACGATAAAACCGATAGTAGGAAGTATCATGAAAAATTCAGTGATCCAGATATAGAAGAACACAGCATCGCTCACATCTTCCGAAAGATTAATAAACCCGTCATTGAACATCATGATCAGGGTACTTCCGAAAAAATTAAACGTCATGTGGATGATGCAGTTATATACAAGGTTCTGCGTGAAGCAATATACCATACCGATGATAAGGCCTGAAGCAAGAGCATAGCCAATATGGATGGATACTCCATGAGCCAGTCCGAAGATGATAGCTGATGAGAATAATCCTACGAGCATCGGATATCTCTTAAGGAAAGGTCCTAACATCAGACCTCTGAATACGATCTCTTCAGAGATAGGAACCAGGATAGTTACGCCAAGATAATAAAGGATCTTATCGAACTTAGGAACTTCTTCCTGAACGATCTCGGAATATCTGTCAACAGATTCCGAATATTCTTCGAGCTGTTCCTGGAGAGCTCCGCCCTGCATAAGTTGGGAGATCTTTTCTGCAATAAGCATATAGAGATTAACAAATCCCAGAAGTCCAAAACCTATGACTATTACCATGATCACGGTCGGAAGTTCCGGCTTCGAGATAGTAATACCTGATCGGTTATCGGAATAGACTTTTCGAAAAAGAAGCGCAAACACACTCATGACTAAGATTGCTGCGGAAGAAGATACAACTGTATGGATCCCCGTATATTTGTCATAGTCGATCTTCAGGGACATAAGTGCAAAGACGACAACAAACTGAGTGATATAAAATAACATATACGCGGCTATTAAAGACACCCAGGGAAATATGTAGTCTCTTAATGTAGGTTTTGTAGGTATGCTGCTAACTTCCGACATCTGTCACTCCGAATGATCGGCAAGCTCAATTACGCGTGTCAAATCCAGAATAATAATCTACATCATTAGGATTTGTGAAGAACACAGGATTCTTCGAATACTGCTTACCCTGCTTCTCCGACTCGAAATAACGTCTTATGAAAGCATCGAAAGCATCATTCAATTCGCCTCTGTCCTTGATCGAATAAAAGTACTGCTCGCCTTTGTCAGTAAAACTGGTACGCATGATCACGAGCTCAGGCTTCTTATGATTGCCGTCGTCAGGCTCGTAATTATACATGACCACATATTCATACTTATCCATGAAGAAATTATCAACAACGGATAAGTAATAATATTTGCCGTTAGAAGCATCGCAAATAACGATAAGATCGTCATTTGCGTTCTGATTCTTAGATATTACAGGCTTCTCCGGCTTAAAAAGACTTTTAAGTCTGTTACTCCTCTGACTCGTCTTCATCGTCTAAATACTCGTCACAAAGAGAATCATAATAATCGTAGACAGCGTCCTCATCTTCCTCTTCGAGAGAAGAGATAGTGATCTCGCCGTTCTCGTCTTCATTCTCTTCGAAAATGATCATCTCAGGCTCTTCCTCATCAACTGTAAGGAGTACGCAGTAGTGCTTGTCGTTGTACTCGAAATTGTCGATATAAGCGAACTCAAACTCTTCGCCTGTCTCTTCATCCTTGAGCTTAACGATGTTGTCCATATCTTCTTCGAAAATCTCGTTATCAAATTCCTTTTCGTTATCCATATTAAACCTCCGTTTTAGGGTTAATTAATCAATTCATTATATCATAAGACTTACGTCATTACTCATCTTTTACTCTCAAGATATTCGCGCAGGATGATCTCCGCAGCCACCTGATCGATTATCTTCTTCTGTTTCTTGGAATTCATGTTGTTATCATGAAGCATCCTCGATGCGATAACGGTCGTATAACGCTCATCCTTAAACACCGGCGTGATCCCCGTCTTCTCCTTAACAAGCTCTCCGAACATCTCAGCCTTGATCTCAGATTCACTCTTGGTTCCGTCAGTCTTAGAAGGCTTACCCATAACGATCTCAGTCACGTTATTCTCTTTAACGATCTCTGCTATACGCTCCACAGCCTTCTCGACATTGATGCCGTTCCAGTTGACCGTCTCATATCCGTTAGCCGTTATCTTAAGGATATCCGACAAGGCAACACCGATGTGCCTCATCCCGAAATCTATTCCCATGATCCTGCCGTTATCCATAGAACCTCTCCTCTTTTTTCTTCTCGAAAAAACGACCGATGACTAAAGCACCGGCCGTTCATCATGATCATTGTCTTATCAATTAAGCTTAGAACAATACTCGGAAATAATGACTTCCAGAAGCTCATCACGCTCTATTCTCTTGATAACGCCTCTAGCGCCCTTATAGTTCGTGATGTATGTAGGATCTCCGGAAATAAAATAACCAACCAACTGATTGATCGGATTATATCCCTTCTCCTGAAGCGCTGACAGGACATATGACATCAGCTCTCTAACGTTAGCTGATTTGTCAGCAGAAAAATTAAATCTCGTAGTCTCTGAATTAGCCATTTCTTCCTCCAAAAGTCCCTTTCTTCCATTGTAACACAATATCTTCCAAATTTCACAACTTTCCTTGATTTTTAGATAAATAATAATAGGAATATCACTCGACGTTTAAAACGCCATTTCCGTAAGATTTCGCGACACCTTCGAACATTGTTCCGACCGGCATTTCGCTGCATCCTTCGGACACTATATGAGCACGCACATACTCATCGGTGTATCCCTTATGGATCAGTATCCCATCTACGCTTTCTGAAGCTTCCACGAGAACCTTTACTTTCTTACCTACAAACGACTTCATGAAAGTTTCTTCCTGCTCATCAGAAAGAGCGATAAGCCTTCCTGTTCTCTGCTTTATGATCTCAGGTCTGACCTGAGGCATTAGCGCAGCCTTCGTTCCTTTTCGAGAGGAATAAGGGAAGCAATGTACCTTTGAAAAATCGGCTTCCTTCACGAACGCGAGGGTCTGCTCGAACTCCTCGTCTGTCTCCTCAGGGAAACCGCAGATGATATCCGTCGTCAGAGACATCGACGGAAAAGCATCGCGGAGCTTCCTGGTTATCTCAAGATACTCACGTGTATCGTAATGCCTGTTCATCCTCTTAAGAACAGTATCTGAACCGCTCTGGAGCGAGAGATGGAAATGCTTCAGAAGCTTAGATTCACTTTTAAGAGCGTTGATAAACTCATCAGTCATTGACTTAGGTTCCAGAGAACCAAGCGATACTCTGGTGATCCCGTCGATCTCACAGACTTTATGGATCAACGAATAAAGCGACATTATATCTTCTCCCCTGTCCTTACCATACGAACAGAGATGAATACCTGTTATACATACTTCCTTGATGCCTCTTGAAGCAAGGTCCATGACTTCCTTAAGGACGTTCTCCTCATCACGGCTCGCTACTCTTCCCCTGGCGTAAGGAATGATGCAGTATGTGCAGAAATTATTACAGCCGTCTTCGACCTTGATATATGCTCTTGAAGCTTCAGGAGATAATACCGTACCGAATTCAGCAAATCCTTCAACGGATGAGGTCCTGGATTCGAGCTCGGCTTTATGAGTTACGGTGCTCTTTGACTCCTTGAACGCTTTGATCTTATCGATGAGCTTGTTCTTGTCCCTCGTACCGCAGACGATATCAGCATCGACAGGAGCATCACTCATCTCGGTGCTGCAGCCCATCGCACAGATGATCGCATCAGGACTGAGCCTTGCCATCTTACGGAGCTGTTGACGACTCTTCCTGTCAGCTTCACTTGTTACGCTGCAGGTATTGACCACACAAACATCAGCCTGCTCAGGCGAATCGACTATCTCATAGCCCTCCTGAACAAACATCTGTCTGACGGCATCCGTCTCATATTGGTTGACTCTGCAACCAAGTGTAAAAAAATATACTTTCATGTTGCTCCGAAACTGTGTAAACCCACAAAAAATCTTTTGTCAATTTACACCCTTATTGTGATATTATCAAGTCAAGAATCAAGAGGAGAAATACACACTATGACAAAGTTAAAGATAAAACTCGACACAATAAATGCAGTTAAGGAATTCGTATCACTTACTAACCTTTGCCCTTACGATATCGATCTCGTATCAGGTCGTTACGTAGTTGACGCGAAGAGCCTTATGGGTATCTTCAGTCTCGATCTTGCTAAGCCGATCGAACTCGAGATCTTCTCAGACAACTGTGATGATTTTGTCGAGAAGCTCCAGAAGTTCATCGTCGAATGATCATCTCCTGCGCTTAACAGGTTTGCTCTTAAGCTTCCTGCCGCGCTTACTTTTCTTAGACTTTCCGGCCGAATCACCTTCGGCCTTTTTTATTGGCATATTCTCTGTCTGTTCATCGAAAACAAAGTCTACCTTGTTGCAGTCAAGATCAACAGCCGCAACAACAATACCAACTTCCTGACCGATCATGAGCTTACGTCCGGAATGTCTTCCGACCGCACGAAGTGAAGTCTCATCAAATAAATAATGATCCCTCATCGTCCTGAACGGAACGAATCCCTCACAGGAATTAGGAAGTTCAACAAAGATACCGGCACCGATGATCGATGAGATCTTACCAACATAATGTTCTCCAAGTCTCTCGTGCATATACATTGCAACCTTGACCTGAACAGACTGTCTTTCAGCTTCGACTGCATTTCTCTCCATATAGGAACTGTGATCAGCTACATTACCGACAAGACCTGCGAAATGTTTTCGCTTAGAGTCGCCATGGAGATAAGACTTGATGATCCTGTGGATATAAAGGTCAGGATATCTTCTGATAGG
>JAGCGE010000023.1 GCA_017649745.1 Clostridiales bacterium
CATTAGGTTCGACGGCTCACGGGAGGACTGATCCCGCTTCAACGCTCGGCTTGTGACTATGCAGAAGTATCATTATCCCTTTGTATCTGTCATCGCCTCCCTCGGGGTGCAACCCCGATTCTGACTCATCCCCTTTATCGCGCTCTCCCTAAGGAGGTCATCGCGAGGTCGGAGTCAAATTGGCTCGGCATTTTAACGCCGATACAAGGAACGTACCTTAAGGTTTAGTATTCAGTTGTCAATGTCCGGTGAAGGATAATCCGATCCTTTTGAGGGGATCGGATTAAATGTCCCTTCACCTATACGTAATGGGAGAGGGCAAAACAGAACGGTCGGATGAAAAAAAAGTTAAAAAAAGGCCTCAGTTGTTACCAATTGATAACAACTGAAGCCAAAAATCTGCGACGATTTCCATTAATGGGACTATTTTAGGAGCATTGAGCTTTGAGTCTGGATCAACTGTGGCATCTAAAGCAAATGGTATAATTATCTTGTTTAAGGGAGCGAACCCTTAGTACAGAAAATTATCAGTAAAGAGCGCTGATGGTGTATCTATACTCTTAGCAAAAAATAACACCGCTATGCAACAAATACATTCATTTGTCTGTATCTTTAGTTGGAAATAATTTTGAAAGACATGATGGGAGGCAAATATGTTATACGACATTCTTAAATACGGATTTGTAGCAGCTGCGATAGTGCTGATTATCATCGGTATTGTCTCAAGAGCAAAAAAGAAGAAGTAAAACTGCCTATACAGGAGCGTTATTATGATGGAAATAAACGACAGAACTGTTTTAGTAGATACACCGGAGAAGTATTCTGAAATGGCAAAGGATATAGTTCCGCCATTTTTGAAATTGATGGAAGCTATTGTAGAACTTGAAGATGCGGCCTCCAAAGTGATAGAGGAACAGGAAGCAGAAAAGGTCAAACTGGGCATACCAAAACACCGAGAACATCCGGGTTTTATGGAATATATAAATAACTATCGTGATCAGTACAGAGCTATTGCGTCGGAGTCATGTACGCAAAAATTGTTGGATCGTCCGTTCGGGGGAAGCGTTCATCATCCTGCTAAGTACATAGATGCGATCAACGGACCTTTATTCTTTACGATGAAGAGTGCAAAGAAGGCTATGATCGTAATCTGGAATAAAGAAAGAACGAATAAGAAATATCGTTTTGTTCTTGTGAACGAAAATGGTGTCTGGAAAATCGATGAAGTCAAATACGGTTTTGGCGAACAAGATAAATGGTATATTGATCACATATAGTTTTTCTTGAAATAATAGTGCGAAAGTTCGGCTGATAAACTGAGCAAAATATATACTGAAAGGAATAATGAAATGGGGCTGTTTGATGCCTTTAAAAAGAAGAAGGCGGTAAGCTTTGCGGAGATAGATTCGGTTGCCAAGGCTCAGGAAGAATGCAAGAAGGGTAACCTCGAGAGAATGTATATCATGTCACCAATCTTCGGGGGTACGGATGATCCTTATAATATCCTTTATGTTCCTGTCGGTGTAAACAGGATCAAGGAAGGATATGACAATATCCTTGCTGATCTTGTAGAACAGGGTAAAGCATCATCTTTTAACTGCAAGCCTGAATATAAGGGAAAGAGTGTGGTGCCCAGCAAGATCACGATCATTTCCGGCAAAGACGGAGTAGATGTTTTCAATCAGACGATAGAAGTATGGTAAAGGATAGCAACGCAGATTAGTTAAGGCATATAGAATAGTAAATTTATAGACAAACCAAATAATAAGGGGGGATCTGTCATGCAGATTGTTGAGATTACTGTTTACAGCATCAGTGTTCAATTAGAAAGCGCGCTTCGCAAGAAAGAATACAAAGAAGAGCAGATAGCCCAGGCATATGGCATTTTGAGTGAAAAAAAGAAGAAACAAAAAACGCCTGTCATTATTCTTGCTTCCGTTATCGCAGTTTTTGGATTGATAATGGGGATCGGCGCGATAATCGGAGACCATCTCGTCTTGGGCCTTATCAGCATGTTTGGCTTATTTGCAGCTGCCGGTATAGCAGGTTATATCGGCTATTACATCAATGTCGGAAAGACCGCAAAGCAATGGAACGCACTCTTAAAAGAGTTCTATCCTGATATCTGCAGTAAATACAAACTTTGATTAAAATGCAGCTAAAATGCCTAAGGCAAATCGGTAGTTGTTGAGGATGGAATATGACAATCAAGGAAGCCTGTGATTTGCTAAAGGATGAACTGTTGGATAACGGTTATGAATATGGTTTTTGCTTGAATGGTATAACGTACAAGCCCGATTTTGCCAAGGGTTTTGATAACGATTTCTTTGAACGGTTATTAAAGGAATACCGCGTTCAAGATCCCAAAGACACAAGGCAGTCAAAGGTTGGAACTTGCAACGATGCAGTTGTACTAATGAGATCCATTCTTGATGAATATTGTATTTCAAGCAAGATATGGCTGTTGCATGACAGGAATAACGGAAAGTTTCATACCGTTTTGACGTTCTATCTTGAAGACAAAGTCATATATTTGGAACTGACACCTCAATCCGGAAAACCATGTTACGGGAAAGAACTGGTTTTTGACAGTGAGCAGAGTTTTATGGCCGGATATATAAATGATGGGTGTGAAGTGATTGATGTCACAGACTCAGTCATTATAGGTGAAGCCCCTGATTTTGTACTATCAAGAATGGATTAACAATCATTAGGAAATAAGTGTTGTTAGATAGAATAATAATCAGTAAAAGGGGATAAGGATTAAGATGGACCTTAATAAACTGAATAAAGATGCAAGAATTGTTTTTCTGTTATTACTAACTCAGTTGGTTCAGGATAAGCTGGTTGATTCGGAAGGTTACGAACTGGCCTTAGATGCATTACAGCATTGTTGGGACTGGGTGCTTTATAAAAATATAAAGGGATTCGATTTGTATTATTTTATGGGAAATGATGACGGAAATGACGTGACGACATTTTCGATGCTGCTCGGACTACGAGAAGAAGAGAAAAGAGCATGGACATGTGTTGATGTTGTTCTTTCAATAACAATTCATAATGCATTCGAATTGGAAAACCAAAGATATGTTCCGGAAGATATTGAAAGTCTTTGTGTTGAAGAAGAAATGAACAAAACACTAGAGTGCTTTTGGAAGTCTTTTACCGAGATTTATAAGAATACTGCCATCGTAGATAAATTGTTTGACTTTATGGCAGCTAATTATCCAAATGGATCAGATAAGAGGATCTACAAAGAAGACCTAAAGACATGTTTTGATCTTATTTCTTGCAGTTAATTAGACGTGAAAATCTTGAATATAAGCGACAAAGAACAAGGTCTCGGAGTAATGCTCCGAGACCTGTAACTATGTAGTTTAAAATTGTTCTTTAAACTCATTCTTGTCGAGAAGAGAATTGACCCACTTGTCTATCAAAGCATGGGATTTGTCCAAATTGTCGGGACATCCGTGGAGATCATTTAACGCAAAGAGTTCGCTGTTTTGCCACCAGGATGGAATTAAATATCTGGAATGAGAATATTCTTGGCATTCGCTACACCAAGCCCAAGCGCTCCCAAAACTTCCGTCGTTTCTTTTGTAGAAGAAAATATGCCCGTTTTTCGAACCGCAACAAGGACAAATACGAGGAAATCTCTCATTGCTGTCAGCTAATAAACTCATTATAGTATCTCTTTCATCAGACCACATGTTATCGTTCTCCTCTAATATAGTTTTCTAATGCATCTCCTGATACATAAGCTGGATCTTCATCGGCTATGCCGCCGCGAATGTAATCGCGAGCATGATTTAATTCATGTGCAATAGTGTTTGCAAGTTCTATTTCGCTATAGAATGCACTTGGACCAAGCCTGATTACATAAGGATTAGCTTTTGTTGTCTTTCCTGAAGTTCCAGGAGCCAGATTTGGATCATATACGATTTCTATCTTTTTGCCAGAACCTTTAAGGTTAATACCATACTTCTGCGAAATGGCGTTTGCATAATGCATTGGGTTTAAGGCCATTTCATAGTTTCTTTCGGTTAGAGGGACCGGTTTGCCGATTCGATATCTTTCGTTACTTCCTTGAGAATTGCCAAAACCGCCATGTTTCCCAGAACCCATTATATCACCTTCTTTGATCGCTTCATTGCTTTGCTGAATTCGCTTTCAAAAGGAATTATCTGGATGTTCTGTTCTCTGTATTTTGAAAAAACATTATCTGGAACAGAACCATAAATAACGATAGCGACAGGCTTGAGTTTTCTTATTACAACTTCTAAACCCTTTATAAATATTTCTTTATCTACAAAATTCTTAATAGTGCCGTGAGTTCCAATGGCTATAACACTATGTTTTGAAAGACCGTCGCAACAACAATGATAGGTCCTTTCATCACCAAATCTGACATTGGGAATGACCTTAATGCCATTAGACTGAAGCCAACAGCCGATGGCTCTGCTACGATATATATTCCATAACTGCATCACTAAAGGCATGTCTCTGTACAGGCTGAAATCAGGTAAGATCACACCGTTATATTGCTTGAGTATGGGCAGATACTTTTTGGGGTTACGCCATAGTCGTTCAAATAGATAATCATCTTCAAAGAAATGGACCCAATAATCATGATCTTTGGATGAAATGCATTTTGAGAAGAGGATTAATTTGTTTGGAGTTTCATAACACGGACAAATGACCGGAAATTCGAAAACACCTGCGTATGATGCTAACACAACCAGAAAAGAGTTAAAAACATCAATGCAGCCTTTTCTGTCTTTATTGATTTTTGTCATAGGATTTCCTCCTTATTTTGTATTTGGGTAGATAATACAATCGTAAGGGTGTAAAATATAGCCAACAAAAACGCAACCGCACAGGAGGAAATTCGTATGAAAGATGATAAAATTTCTTACCTTGAACGAATAGGAGCTATAGTAAAGATCGAACGTGATAGTAGAGATATGAGTCAGATTGATTTCTATAATTTTCTGTTTCCGGGTAACAAATTATTAACGGAGAACATTAAAAGTAAAATGAATGACATAGAAAGAGCCAAAAGAAAGACGATAGATCCAGACTTTTTGCTGGCATTACATGAAAAATGCAATCTTGGAATGGATTACATATTCGGATATGAGACGGAATTTCCTAATCATGAGAATGAGAATGCCTGCGCCTATACTGGATTATCAATAGAAACGATAGAGCTTCTCCATGGATTAGCTTTGGCACAAAATGAGGAAATACCGTCTCTTAATGTCGATATGAGTGATGCGGACTATGAACATAGATGCATGCTGATAAGCAATAAGCAGGAAGCTGAATGGATACTTAGCATGATAGAAGTGCTTCTTACACAAGACAATTCAACGGATGGAACCTATCCCAATTATAAAGTCCTCTTTGATCTATATATGATGGCAGTCATGAAACCTAATAATCTTAAAGGTGTTGTTTTAGGTTCTGTCGGTGAGGATGCTGGCCTTGCTCAAGTTTCTAGAGAATATAAGGAATTATATATGGATAGTCTTTATATGAACGATTCTTTTGGCGGTTTCCACCAAATAGATATAGAAAGAATACATCAACAGATATGGAAAGAAACACTTATAACTGATATTGAAAGATTTATTCCGGCCGCAAAGAAATACTATTCAAAAAAGCATGGAGATGCGGATAAGTTGTCAAACAAGAAATTGTTCGAGGTTACATAAATATTCAAAACTAGCATGAATGCTTCTAAGTGTGACTTTCTCCCCCATTGGTTGTAATCAATGAGGGAGATTATTGGGACACACCCCTTGCTATACTTATGCTAAACAAGTATAAAAACCACTAAAAAAGGTTAATGGAAGCCGGTTTTGAGGAGATAGTAAATGTATATAAAGAAACGAAAGAATTCTTATTTGATAACTGTTAGCTGTGGATGGGAAGGAAACAAGCATAGTTCTCGGTCTGCTACTTTTACGCCGCCTAAAGGCCTGACTAAGAAACAGGAACAGAAGGCGGTCTTGGAGTTTGCTGAGAAGTTTGAACGCAAAGTTAAGGGCGGAGCAGTTGCTCACTATAACAAGATGACGTTCAAAACATTCTGCTATGAGTACTATTATAAAAACCATCTAGATTCTTTGAAGCCAAAAACTTCAAGCGGATACAAGATTGTGATTGAAAAGAGGCTGATACCGTACTTTGGAGATATGCCGGTCAGTAATATAACTCCGCTCGACGTTCGTGGATGGCTGGCAAGTCTGGATAGACGAGATGGAAAAGATATAGCTCTTTCACGCAATACGTCAGGAAGCTGGTTCCGCACATTGTCTGCAATTCTCGGTAAAGCCTATGAATGGGAGATCATTGACGAGAATCCTTGCAAACGTGTGAAAAGCCCTGCAAAACCTCAATCAGATGTTCAGGCTCTGCAGTTGGAAGATGTTCAGAAGATCATTACCAAGCTTCCTGAATATCACGATCCTCGCGCAAGGATGCTTATTCTGCTTTTGTTGAATACGGGTATCCGAGAAGCTGAAGCAGCCGGATTGGAGTGGCGGGATATAGACTTTGAAAGAAGTATGATATCCATAACAAGGACTTCGCAATATATTCCAGGTACCGGGATGATAGAGAGCACACCTAAGAGTAAGTCATCAGTAAGGAAAATACCGATATCTTATGATCTTTCAGATGAGTTCAGGAGATACAGGAAGTGGCAGAATTCTGAGATTAAACGGTTAGGTGAATTGTACGAGGGAAAAAAGGGAAATGAAGCGAGACTGTTTACAACATGGGAAGGAAAGCCAATACTGGACAGCACATTAAGAAGCTGGTTGAGGAAATTTCTTGCCTGGTGTGACGTGCCGCATGTATCTGTTCACGGACTGAGGCATACATTCGCAAGTATTCTGATCGCCAATGGTACAGATCCGAGAACCGCAGCTGCCCTGTTAGGACAGAGCTCTCCTGCGCTCGTAATGAATGTTTATGCAAATCCTCAAAATGAGGCGAAAGTGAGAGCGATCAAGTCTTTAAACGGACTGTATATTGGTGATGGGATTTAAGCTGACGGTGCAAAAGTTGTCGAACATTTGTCGAACATCGGGTCAAAAAGTAATAATGTTCGACAAGAATTTATAAGAAACTGAAATCTGCAAATGCAATAAAATAAGCCGTTTGTACTATTTAATAAGAACTTGTAAGATACCCTAAACGACATTTGTAATCAGCAGGTCGTGGGTTCGAGTCCCACAAATGGCTCCATAAAGAAAAGTCCCGTAAACATGATGTTTACGGGACTTTTTCTTTTTCTGCTTTTAGCTCAAAAACAGCCTAAAATCACAAAAATGGTAACTGTTTGGTAACTGCTGCTTGAATCTGTCTTATCCGAGTCCTTCTACTGAATTGGAAAAATCAACAAAATGTTTAATTGCTCTGATCTTCTCCATCTTAAGGGAGCCGGAGCAAACGCGGCCTTCTTTTTTCGATGCATAGACTACCTTTCCGTCACCTACGTAGATTGCAACGATACCGGAGTCATAGACTACTACATCACTGACATGAATTGACTTTACCGGTACTGAGTCATATGAGCCGTCGAATCCGGCACATATTTCTTCAGGAGTTGATCCCATTCCCGCCGAGAAGTAATTCCTGTAGCAATATGCAACAAATCCCACTTCGTCAAAACCTTTATCCGGGTGATCTCCTCCGGCTGCATATGGGGTGCCGATATGATCTTTTACGTATATTGCAAAGCCTTTGGGACCGTCTTCTTCCTGATTCCAGAGAGGTCCGGTCTCGCTCTCTGCGGGTTTTTCAGATTCAGTTACCTCTGTTTCAGTTGCTTTTGATTCAGTTTCTTTTGTTTCCGCTGTTTCAGTAGCTGTTGTTTCTGTTACTTTTGTTTCGGGTTCATTCAGGTCTTCAGGATTAACACCATTTGTCTTTGGATTAAGTGAAGACCATGCACCGATAACGAGCAGCGATGCTGTAATAAGAGCGGCAGTAGCTGTTTTTCCTTTTTTGAAATTGATTATGTTTTTCACTCTGTTTGTAACCTCCGTTTTGCTGGAATTGCCTTTGCTGAAAGCCAACGGTGTTACCAGATATCTTTTGTTGTTGCTTTGCTTTGCGAAAGAGACGATCGACATTGTATAAGCCTGCTTAAGATCATCATCCATGCCTGATATGACACTCTCATCGCAGCTCATCTCGATATCCTGTTCGAAAAGCGTATAAGAAAGCCATACTAACGGATTGAACCAGTGAACGGCAACCGCGAACATGCCGATGATCTTAATAAGCCAGTCACCGTGTCTTATGTGGGTCCTCTCGTGAAGCAGAATATATTTCTTCTCATTTTTATCGAGAACGTCAGGCAAATATATTCTGGGCAAGAAAAGGCCGAAAACAAACGGTGCACTGATCTTATCAGATACATAAACATTTCCGCCGGTGTTTTTCGCGTTCTTAAGTTTTCTCTTAAGCATGACAAACCGGACAGAACAGAATACCGTAATGCCCAAAGCACCAATAAACCATACTGTTGAAAGCACAGTCTTAATACCGGGTAACAGATCTGCACTTACAGGGTTCTTTGACAGAGGCTGAGTTTTATTTTCTGTATTAACGGCAGTAATCTGCCTCTTTGCAGCGTGATCAGCTGTTACATTATGTGTAACATTGAAGTTGTCAGGCGTAGCTGCTTTCTGAACCTGTGAAGTTGCAGTAAAGATTTGTGTCTTCAAAGGAATATAGTTGAAGAAACTTAAGCGCGATTCAATGCTGAAGGGCAATAGTAATCTTATGGCCACTACAGCCCAAAGGATCATGATGAATCTCTTGGATCTCTTTTTAAGAAGGAATCTGGCGAGCAGAGTAATAAGGATCACTATGCTGCCTGTGACGGACATCTGAAGAACTTTAAGAAATAAGCCGTCCATTACTTGCCTCCGTTCATGTTTTCCTTGATGAGTTTCATCAGTTCATCGGCATCTTCGTCACTTAAGGTTTTCTTATTACCGAAAAAAGCTGCAACAAACTTTGGCAGGGAACCGGAAAAGCTCTCTTCAATGATCTGGTTGCTCTCCGATATCAGTACTTTTTCCTTTGGAATAAGAACTTTTACTATCGTATCCTTATTCGAGACAAAACCTTTGGCGATCAGCTTACGAAGAACAGTATAAGTAGTTGATTTGTTCCAATTGATACTATCAGCGGCGATCTTCACCAATTTGCCTGACTCAATAGGCGCTTGCTGCCAGATAATCTCCATCAGTTTCTTTTCAGCTTCAAACAATACTAATTCTTCCATAATGCTAACCTCAACGTTGATTGGTTTAACGTGTTAAACCGCGGTCAGTTTAACGCGATAAACCAGATGAGTCAAGCAGAAAAATGAGGCAAAACTGGTTTACGGGTACGATAATGCCGTCTTTGAGTTAGTTTGGTAATATAGTAATCAGATCTGCAATATGAGGAGGGTGTGCAAATGGTATGGGCATTAATTAAAGTCATCGTTGCCGTGATCGTGTTTGCTATTTCCGCTGTTGCCTTTGGGCGCGCCCTCAAGGATTTTTTCAAGAAATGAAATATCCCCGATGTACTTTGAAGATACACCGGGGATACTTCTATAGTGGCTAGAATAAATGGTTTATGTAAATGCCTTTTCGAAAGCCTGATCAAGATCGTCGATAAGATCCTGAGGGTCTTCCAATCCGATGGACAATCTGATCGTGTTAATGGAGAGCCCCGTTACATCGCGCTGCTCGTGTGTGAGTTCGCCGTGTGTCGTCTGTGCGGGATTGACGATGAGCGATCTTGCGTCGCCGATGTTTGCCTGATATCCGAAGATGCCTACAGATTCGATGAACTTTCTCTTCTGTTCTTCGGTGCCGGCAAACTCAAAGGAAAGGATTCCGCCTGCGCCGTTAGGAAGATACTTGTCTGCAAGTTCTTTATACTTGCTGCCCTTTGCGTAAGGGTAGCTGATCCAGTTTACATGCTTGTTTGTCTCAAGATACTTAACGATCTTGACTGCAGAAGATGTCTGCTTGGAAACTCGCTCTGAGAGCGTCTCGATTCCCAAAAGGATAAGGTATGCGTCAAAAGGTGAGAGCGCTGCGCCAAGATAGTTGAGGTGTACTGCCCTGATCTTTCCGGTTATGGGAGATGTGGGGAAGATGTCGAGGATGCTCCTCGGGTTCTCGTTCCTGTCTCTCAGGAACCAGAGCTTTCTGTCCAGAACGGGGAACTTCGCAGTATCGTAGTTAAAGCCGCCCTTCTCGAGGATGAGACCTGCGATTACGTTGCCGTGTCCGCAGAGAGCCTTTGTTGCTGAGTAAACGACGATGTCTGCTCCGTGATCGAAAGGATTGAACAGATAAGGTGTTGCAGCGGTGTTGTCTACTACGAGCGGAATGCCGTGCTTATGTGCGATCTCTGCAATAGCGTCGAAATCCAGGACTGTTGCCAGAGGATTTGAGATCGTTTCTATATAGATAGCTTTTGTATCTTCCTTGATGTTCTTTTCGAACTCCTGCGGATCGTCAGGGTTTGCGATCATGTCGTAATTGACGCCGAGCTCCTCAAGGATTGAATGGAAACCGTCAACTGCTCCGCCGTAGAGCCTGGGGCTCGTAAGGATCCTTCCGCCCTTTGAAGCAAGTGCGAGTACCGTGTATGAGATAGCTGCCATTCCCGATGCTACCGCAACTGCGTAGTCAACGCCGTGAAGAGCGGCAACCCTTTTCTCCAGAACCTGAACTGTGGGGTTTGAAACTCTCGTGTAGAGCGGGTCTTCGAGTTCGAACGCGAAAAGCGCATCTGCTCTTGCGGTACTTCCCATCTCATATGCGACTGTCTGGTAGATAGGAACGCTTACTGCATTGTTGTGCTCAAGCGGGTTATATCCTGCACGTATCTTTAATGTGTCGAAATTATAAGCCATATTCATGTCCTCCTGTGATGGAAGGGATTATAGAATAGACTGCATTTTAAAGATAATAGACGTTTTTTATGTTTCCCGATAAATAAAAGGTATACCCCCAGGCTGCGGCACATCAGATAGAATAGAGACATGAATATAAGAACAGCGACAATAGAAGATCTTGATATACTCACAGCCGTCGAAAAGCAATGCTTTCCGCCCAACGAAGCCGCTACTGAAAAAGACTTCAAAGAAAGGCTGGAGCGATATTGTGACCACTTCTGGCTCCTGTTTGACGGAGACAGACTCGTATCTTTCGTCGACGGTTTTACCACGGACGAAAGAGATCTTACCGACGTTATGTATGAAGACGCATCTCTTCACGACGAGTCTGGCGCATGGCAGATGATCTTCGGCGTAAATACCATTCCTGAATACAGAAACAAAGGCTGCGCGGGGAAGCTCATAAAGCACGTCATCAGGGAAGCGGACCGCCAGGCCCGCGACGGTCTTGTTCTTACCTGTAAAGAAGAACTAATTAACTACTATTCCAAATTCGGTTTTGTTAACGAGGGAGTCACCTCCAAATCGGTCCACGGCGGAGTGACGTGGTATCAAATGAGATTGACATTTAAGGCTGTATAGCCTTTTGTTATAGGTTTCTATGAGATTTATAAATTAGCGGCAAAAGCATCTCTGTGCTTAAATCTTCTCATTCGAAAAAGGAGGCGACAGTTATGTCACAGAGATTCAAATCAGAAAAGGTTTTCGCCGCTTTGAAAAAAGCAGCAGCGGTAATATCGGTCTTCTCGCTTGCACTGTCTTTTGCAGGATGTGCAAAGAAGGAGAGCGCTGCGGGCGGTGCGAAATTCGGCAAGATCAACATCCCGGGACTCGACGGTTCACTCTGCGGAGCTCCGATCTATATCGCTTATGAGAACGGTTACTTCAAGGAAGAGGGCTTCGACGTTACCTTGATCTCGGGAGACACCGAGACGAGAAAGATCGGACTTAACAACGGAACGATCCCGATCGTTAACGGAGACTTCCAGTTCTTCCCGTCAATGGAGCAGGGCGTCAACACAGTCGTAGTAGACAAGCTCCACGACGGATGCATCAAGATCGTTGTCCGTCCCGACTCCAACATCAAGAGTCCTGAGGATCTTAAGGGCCTTAAGATCGGTGTCGACGAAGTCGGCGGAACACCTCACCAGGTAGCAAGCGTATGGCTGGAGAACGCAGGTATCTCAGCAAGACAGGAAGATCACCAGGTTGAGTTCCTTCCCTTCGCTGACGGCAACCTCGAGCTCGAAGCTCTCTATAAGGGCGACCTCGATGCAGCAGCAATGTGGGATCCGCTTGCAAGCGTAGCTGAGAAGGCAGGCAAGGTTAAGGTTATCTTGGACATCACTAAGGATGAACCTTTCGCAGGCAAGGCATGCTGCTTCCTGTATGCTTCAAAGGTACTCTACGAGAAGAACCCCGAGGAAGTTGCTGCACTCCTCCGTGCTTACAGAAAGGCACAGGACTTCATCAACAAGAACCCCGAGAAGGCAGTTGATATCATCATCAATGGCAAGTATTCGCAGATCGAGGACAAAGAACTCGCTATTCAGCTCATCAGCTCTTACAACTATCCTTCATTTGAACAGAGAAGTGCAGGAGTATTCAACGTTAAGGAAGACGTTCACTATTTCGCACAGCAGCTCTTTGATATCGGTTACCTCAAGACCGATGCTGATACCTATACATCAAAGTATTTCGTTGATGTAAATGTGGACGGCAAGAAATGATAAAGAAGAGTTCGGCCATCTACGGACTGCTCCTGTCGGTATCGGGTTTTCTGATCGCGGCACTCTTAAATGCCCTGATCCCGATCACCGCCCCCGTCGAAATAGTTGAGTATACGGTAGGCGGAGCGGCAATAAACATCAACATCGCATACAGGTTCGTGCTTTTCTTTCTGTCTGCATTGTTCCTTGTTCTGGGACTTGTGGCATTAAGAGATCACGATCAGTGGAAGAAATATGCCAAAGGCGCTCCGCTCAGATTTGCGTCAGGTATCGGCCTTTTGCTGTGGGATCTTCTGGGAACGAAATGGCAGGTTTTGCCTCAGCCGTTTTTCCCCGGTCCTGCGGGAATAATCGAAGCGTTTCTCATAGAGCCGGGATTCGTATTGGAAAATACACTCTATTCCTTAAGGCTTTATGCAGCAGGCTTTGTGTTAGGCGTAGTATTCGGAGTCGGAACAGGCATCTTAATAGGCTGGTTTCCCAAGGTTTACTACTGGGTTACACCCGTGCTCAACGTCACGGGTGTAATCCCGGCAGTTGCATGGATGCCCTTTGCTCTGACGCTTCTTCCTACACCATTCGCAGCAGCGGTGTTCCTCATCGTTATCTGCGTCTGGTTCCCGGTTACGAGCCTTACGGCGCAGGGTATCAAATCAACACCGAAGGTACAGTTCGAAGCTGCAAGAACGTTAGGCTCCAACACCTTTGATCTGGTATTCAGAGTAGCCGTGCCTCACGCGATGCCGCAGATATTTACGGGCATCTCGACAGCAAACGCATTTGCTTTTACAACGCTCGTAATGGCGGAGATGATGGGACAGCCCGGAGGCTTGGGATACTACATCAATCTTTCGAAAGTATGGAGCGCATACTACAAAGTCTTCGCGGCGATCATTGTAATGGCGGTACTGTTCAGCTTCATTACAGCGATATTGGAAAGGATCGAAAAATACGCATTAAGATGGCAGAAGGGACTCGTAAGATAATGGCAGACAATACAAAAGACGAATATATCATTCTTACGATCGAGAACTTAAGACGAATTTATAAGGACGATGACGGCGCTGATGTCGAAGCTTTGGAGGACGTAAGTCTCAAGGTAAAGCGCGGTGAGTTCATTTCGATAATCGGTGCGAGCGGCTGCGGAAAAACGACGTTGCTGCGTTCGATCGCAGGTCTTGATAAGCCGGATTCGGGCACGATAGTGATGGATGATCATCCTATCAAAAAGCCCGATCCAGAGCGCGGATACGTTTTCCAGCAGGGAGGCCTTTTCAGCTGGCTCACCGTTGAACAGAACATTGCATACGGACTTAAGACCAGAAGGGTCTTCAAGCAGAAAAAAGACGATGTAGCCAAATATATCGAGCTCGTCGGACTGAAAGGATTTGAGGAATCTTATCCATATCAGATAAGCGGAGGAATGGCCCAGAGAGTTGCCATCGCGAGGACTCTTATCAACGAGCCGAAGATGCTGCTTTTGGATGAGCCGATGGGTGCGCTCGATTCTTTTACCAGGGCAGACATCCAGGATAAGCTCCTCGAGCTTCACAAGCTCAACGGCATCACGATGGTGCTGGTCACGCATGACATCGATGAGGCCATCTACCTTTCAGACAGGATCGTCATCATGACACCGAGACCGGGAAAGATTAGCAACATCATTAAAGTGAACATTCCGCATCCGAGACAGAGAGGCGAAGCAGAGTTCCTTGCAATGAGAAGAAAGCTCCTTCAGGAATTCGACCTTGCAACAGCTCATCCGGAGCCCGAATACAACATTTAACTACAGAGGAATCATTATGAACAAGATAAAGATAACAGGCATAGTAACAGCAGTTCTGGGGCTTTTGACAGCCCTAATTCCGACTCAGATATTCAAGGTCTGCGAAGCGATGGACGGCAAGTTCATGAAGTGTCACTGGACGTCCCAGACCGAGGTCGCGATCGGCATTGCCACGGCAGTTCTCGGTATCCTTATCCTATTATCGAAAGAGAATGCAGCTGCATCTGCTTATGCAGTCGCATCAGCGATCAACGGCGTGCTGGTAATCCTCATTCCGACAGTCGTTATCGGTGTCTGCGGATCGGCTGACATGTCATGCAATTCAGGCACAAGACCTGCGCTCATCATCGCGGGTGCGCTTATCATTGTCGTATCTATTATCAATACGATCTCATATCTCGTATCAAAGAAGAACGGTTAAAATGGCAGGCATTAAGGAAAGTTTCAGGTTCGGCATCAGGAACATCAGGAAAAGGCCTTACAGGTCTTTCTGCCTGATGCTTGCTGCCGTGATCGGATCTTATGCTCTTTTCGTCGGCCTTTCACTTAAAGCATCACTTAACAACGGTATCGGCAGGATGAGAGAGCGAATGGGCGCAGATCTCATGATCGTACCTGAGACATCTGAAATAGAAGCACGCAATATCCTTCTGACCGGCGAGCCCGAATTCTTTTACATGGATGCATCAGTCGCAAAGCAGGTTAAGGATATTGAAGGCGTCGAGTGCTCCACAAGCCAGTTTTATTTCACTTCACTGTCGTCTGACTGCTGCTCAACAAGAGTTCAGCTAATTGCATTCGATCCTGAAACAGACTTTGTTATCGGTCCCTGGATCGATGAGAAGGTGACTTCAGGTATATCAGACGGAAGCGTTATCATCGGCAGCGAAGTTACTCCGCTGTCCAACGGCAAGGTCAAGTTCTACGGCAACGAATACAGTGTCGCCGGAAAGCTCGGTGAGACTGCGACAGGCCTTGATCATTCGGTCTTCATGTCGAGAGACACGATGCACGAGATATTAAATGATGCCAAGGATAAGGGATATCAGTTCCTTAATCCCGAGGATGACGGTTCATTTGTATCCACGGTGCTCATCCGTGTCAATGACGGCGCAGATATCACGGCTGTCGAAAAGGAGATCTACAAGAGAGCAGATGGCATCAAGTTTATCGAGACCGATAAGCTGATAAACGATGTCACGGTAAAACTTGGTTCGGTCGAAAAGATAATCAATATCACCTTGATCATACTCCTTGTATTTTCATTCATCACGATGATACTTTTTTTCTCCGTCATCTTTCATGAGAGGAAAAAAGAGTTTGCGGTACTGCGTATCCTCGGAACTTCTTCTGACCGCATATGCCTTTTCTCATTGACGGAGGGGATCACGATCGGAATAGCAGGAGGCGTTGCAGGACTCATCTTTGGAATACTTACTGTTTTTCCATTCAATCATTATATTGAGAACTCACTTGATGTTCCGTATCTCATGCCCGCAGCTTCTGCGATCGTTTTATACGGGATAGCCGGTGTACTGATCACGACACTGTTCGGATCACTTTCTTCATTCCTTTCAACATTAAGTCTTGCTCATGCCGAGACCTATTACACAATGAGGGCTGGTGAATAAGATGGCATTTTTGAAAGCGGAGAAACTTGTTAAAGAATATAAGAGACGCGGTAAGATCTTCCGCGCCGTTAATGATATAGATTTCAGTATCGATGCAGGGGAATTCGTCATGATCGAAGGTGAATCTGGAAGCGGCAAGACCACATTTCTCAACCTTCTTACAGGCCTTACCGATCCTACTTCGGGCGCTGTAAAGATCGACGGAAAAGAATTAAAGAATGCAGGAGATAAAGAGATCTCCAGGATAAGAAACGAGAATATAAAATACATCCCCCAGGGAGAGAGCCTTCTTTCTGCTCTTACGGTAAAAGAGAATATCCTTTTTCCGTTTACCATTGGCGGAACAAAAAGACCTTCTGAAGAAAGACTTATCGAGGTCGCGGAAAAGCTCGGCATTACAGAACTTCTGGATGAATATCCGTCGGAGCTTTCGGGAGGCGAGATGAGAAGAGCCACCATCGCAAGAGCTGTTATCAACAAACCTTCGCTGATAATCGCAGATGAGCCTACCGGAAGCCTTGATTCAGTTAACACTTCAAAGGTAATGGGTATCTTCAAAAACATTGCATCAGAAGGTACTGCGGTCTTGGTCGTAACACATCAGAAAGAGACTCTGGGATATGCTTCTAAAGTATTTGAAATGGAGCAGGGCAGCTTAAAGAAAGTTATCTGATCTATAACTAAAAGTTATATTTGGTTATCGGAAATGAGTATTATTTCGATTTCCTAAAATGAAATACAATTTGGTAATCAAAAATCAAGGATGGTTGGAATTAATGACGATTCAGCAGCTGTTCTATGCGATTACGATTACCGAAGTTGGTTCGATGAACCGTGCCGCAGAGAATCTTTTTATAACACAGCCTACGCTTACAAAAGCCATTAAAGAACTTGAGAATGAACTCGGGTTCTCTCTTTTTGTCAGGTCGGGCAAAGGAATGCTCCTGACGCCTGAAGGAAGGGAATTCATTATATATGCCAAGCAGGTCAGCCAGCAGTATGAAGTATTGAAGGACCGCTTTATCGGAACATCGAAAAGAAAAAGAAGATTCGGTATCTCAACGCAGCACTACTCGTTTGCGATAAAGGCTTTCACCGAATTCGTAAAAGATTTCGATCTGGAAAAATACGAGTTTGTTTTCAGGGAGACAATGACACGCGATGTTATTGACGATGTCGGATCCATGAAGAGTGATATAGGTATTCTTTTCATCAGCGAATATAACAGGAAAGTTATCGAGAAAAAGCTTCGTGACAACGATCTTCATTTCACTCCGCTCATTGACTGCAAAGCCTGCGTATACATAACAAAAACGCACCCTCTGGCAGACCATGATGAAATCACGATGGAAGATCTGGCACCGTATCCGTGCCTAACTTTTGAGCAGGGTGACGGAGATCCCATCTACTATGCGGAAGAGATCCTTGCGGAGAAGGATTATCCCAGACGCATAAAGGTCTGCGACAGAGGCTCGGGACTTAATCTCATGAACGAGCTCAACGGCTACACTCTCTGTTCCGGCATCATCTGTGACGATGTAAACGGTCAGCAGTATAAGATGATACGGTTCAAAGGTGACGGGGACGATGCTGTAATGCATATCGGATATATAACCAAAAACAACATCGAGCTCGGATCTCTGACTGAAGGCTATATCGGGGAGATCAAAAAGATACTCGATCTTAAATAAACAGTTGCCTTAAACATATTGCTTAAGTAGGTTTATAATAGATACAGAAATCAATCAGGAGAAAAGACATGATCTCTCGCGACGAGGCCTTTTCGGCCCTTAGAAAATACAACAAAGACCCGTTTCACATTCAGCATGCGTTAACTGTTGAAGCGGTAATGAAATGGTATGCAAAAGAACTCGGATTTGCTGATGAATCGGAATACTGGGGAATAGTAGGACTCCTGCATGATATAGATTTCGAGCTCTATCCCGAGGAGCACTGTCTTAGGGCACCTGAGCTGCTCAGAGAGAACGGCTTCGGAGAAGACATCATCCATGCCGTCTGCTCTCACGGCTACGGCATTACGGTAGGGTGCGGTGCGACAATAGATGTCGAGCCCGTCCACGAGATGGAAAAGGTGCTCTTTGCAGCTGATGAACTCACGGGCCTTATCTGGGCAGCAGCTTTGATGAGACCTTCAAAGAGCACGAAGGACATGGAACTCAAGTCACTCAAGAAAAAATATAAGAGCAAGGGATTTGCCGCAGGGTGCTCTAGGGAAGTCATCGAGCGCGGCGCAGAGCAGCTGGGCTGGGAACTGGATAAGCTCCTTACCATGACGCTTCAGGCGATGGCGGCAAATGAGGATCTCATCAATCAGGAAATGGATGCCATAGTAAGTTAAGAGGTATTCTTATGAAGTCAATTCTTATCAAAGACACCACCAGGGAGGAAAGAGAAGCGATAGTGCGCGCCTCGCTTGACTGTGGCGGGGGCTGTGAGAACTGTTCTTCATGCTGGCTCGGCGGAGGCAATCCCTGGGATATCTATCAGGATTATATCGACGGCAAGCGAGAGATCCGCGATATCAACATGGGTTATATGAAAGAATACCGTCAGGACAGACAGATCCAATGAACGAAGCTCCGGATATCAATACATCGACAGCAGATGAGCGCAGGGAATATATAAAGAACAGATATCCCTGTATCGCAGACTGCGATATGTGCGGACTTTGCAAGGTCTTTCACGGCAAAGATCCCGAGGAAGCATATGACGATTACATAAACGGCAGGCGTTCTTTTACCGAAGTATCAAAAGACTTTAAGCAATAAACCTATTGACATAGTAGGTCAATTACTTTACTATTCCTTCCATAGTTTCGAAAAGAGGAGAGCAGATATGACAGGCATTTTCACGGCAGATATCATCATGTGTTGTCGAATGCTGAAGTTTCCGGGCAATCAGATTGACCGGTGCGTCGTATCGATGTGTATATAGAACATTCATACCAGGATGCACAGCCAGTAAGATCAGGCCCGGAGCAGATATGCTACCGGGCTTTTTTATGTTCAGAAAAGTTTTCGAAAAGGGGGAAAAGACATGACACTGCAGCAGCTGATGTATGCGATAACGACTGCGGATGAGAAATCGATAAACAAGACGGCACAAAGATTCTTTGTCTCGCAGCCCGCGATCTCGGACGCGATAAGGGACCTGGAAGACGAGATCGGCATCACCATCTTCGAGCGTTCCAACAGAGGCGTTACCACTACCGCTGAAGGCGCAGACTTCATCGTCTATGCGAGGCAGGTGGTCGCACAGTACGACCTGCTTAAGGAAAGGTATATAGATAAAGAACAGAAGAAGAGATTCGGAGTGTCCGCCCAGCACTACACTTTTGCGGTCAAGTCCTACATCGAACTGATAGAGAACCACGATCCCGAGAAATACGAGTTCTCGATGTACGAGGGAAAGACCTCGGAGGTCATCAACGATGTCAGGACCTTCAGGTCTGAGATCGGCGTCATCCACTTAGATGAGTATAACCATTACTTCTTATTGAAATACTTAAGGGTGAATAACCTTGAGTATCACAAGCTCTTCGACTGCAAGGTCTTCGTGTATCTTTCGTCAGACCACCCGCTCGCGGACAAGAAAAAGCTTACGGCCCATGACTTAGAGCCCTATCCCTGCCTTACGTTCAACCAGGGCGAGGAAAACCCGATCTATCTGGCGGAAGAGCCCGTCAGCATGTTCGAAAGAAGGAAGATCATCAAGGTAAACGACAGGGGAACCATGCTCAACATGATGGTCGGCTTAAACGGCTACACGCTCTGCTCGGGCATCATCTGCGAAGAGCTTAACGGTGGCGGGTACAAAGCCATACCTTTTGAGAGCAGGGAGAAGACCTCGGTCATCTACGTTACCCGCGCGGGTAGCACATTGAGCTCCCTTGGGCAGGAATACATAGACAACCTGATGGCTTTTGCGGAAAGGACATGAGCATGCGTTCTGTTATAAGCCATGGTTATATCTGACTATCACTCTTTCGTATTATCACTTCCAAACCGGGAGGAGTATTATCACCTAAGCACATCGCAAAAACCTATCAATTCAGTAGTTTTTTGCAGAAGGAGAAACCTTAAGAATGTCACAGATCAACATTAAAGAACCAAGCGTAGTCATCCGCGAAAAGAGACTCGGAACGATAAACGCTTTCTCGGGTTCTGCTTCACAGATCGTTGAAAAATCAGCAAAGGGAGAACTTAAAGACTGCAAGAGAAAGTTTTCGCAGTGCCTCGGCTGCAACCAGCAGCAGGCTTTCTGCCAGCTCGCAATGATCAGGGATGCTGTTGTCATCGATCACGCACCGATAGGCTGCGCAGGTGAATTTGCAGATTTCAATTTCACGTACAGGGTAGAGCAGGCAAGAAGAGATCTTCCTCCGGCACTCGGCAGATATTTCTGCACCAACATCCTTGAGAAGGATACGGTATTCGGTGCTGCAAAGAAACTCGAAGAAACGATCAAGCTCGCATATGACAGAGTTCATCCCAATGCCATTTTCGTAACCACATCATGCGCATCGGGCATCATCGGTGAAGACATCGAGGCAGTTGTCGAAGCAGCTTCCAAAGAACTCGGAATCCCCGTTGTCACATGCACATGCGAAGGCTTCAGGTCTAAGATCTGGACAACAGGATTTGATGCAGCTTATCACACGGTATTAAGAGGCATCGTAAAGCCTGCAGAGAAGAAGACGAACAAAGTAAACATCATCAATTTCTGGGGCAGCCACGTATTTGATGACATCATCAGAAGATTCGGATACGAGCCTCAGTACATCATTCCTTTCTCAACGGTAGAGGAATTGTCACACGTAAGTGAAGCTGCCGCTTCGATCCATATCTGCCCTTCGCTTTCAACATACATGGGCGCAGGACTCAACCAGCTTCATAACGTACCTGAAGTACTTGTACCTCCGGCATACGGCGTTGCAGGAACAGACAGATGGCTTCGTGCTTTCGGCAAACTCGTCGGCAAGGAAGAGATTGCTGAAGAGATCATAAAGGAAGGTCACGAAAAGTATCTTCCCGAGATCGAAAAGCTCAAGGAAAGATTCAAGGGCAAGAAAGCATACGTTACGGCAGGAGCAGCTCACGGACAGGCACTCATTACGCTTTTAGGCGAGCTCGGAATGGATGTTGTCGGTGCTGCCGTATTCCATCACGATCCTGTCTATGACAGCGGTGACGACAAGCTCGATATCCTCGGCCAGGCAGTAAAGAACTACGGTGATGTCCCTGACTACAGAGTATGCAACAAGCAGGCTTGCGAACTCGTAAACGCACTTAACAGGATCAAGCCCGACCTTATCCTTGCAAGACACGGCGGCATGACGCTCTGGGGAGCAAAGTTCGGTATTCCTTCACTCCTTATCGGTGATGAGCAGTTTGGTATCGGATACAAGGGCGCTCTTAATTATGCAAGAAGAATAGACGATGCACTTGATTCCATCGAGTTCATCAAGAATTACTCCAAGCATGCTTCAAATCCTTACACCAAGTGGTGGTTCGACCAGGACCCCGGATACTTCCAGGGAGACGGTTCAGGAAAAGGCTGCGCAGCGGGAAGAGGAGGATTCTAAGATGTCAGGTGCTATCGAACAACCAAGATTTACATGCGCGCTCGGCGCTTGCCAGAGCGTAGTGGCCATAAAGAAAGGCGTACCGATCCTTCACTCGGGTCCGGGCTGTGGAGTTCAGGTCTCACGGATAATCGGACAGGGTGAAGGCTATGCAGGCGGTTCTACAATGCCCTGCACCAACTCCGAAGAGGCGGACGTCGTATTCGGCGGCGAGAAAAAATTAAGGAATGTTATCGAGAATTCCTTCAAGGTAATAGACGGTGATCTTTATGTCGTCATCACGGGATGCACAGCTGCGATTACGGGTGACGACATCGCCTCCGTCGTAGGCGAGTTCCAGCTTGACGACAAGCCTGTCGTATACGTTGAAGAAGGCGGCTTCAAGTCCAATAACTACGTTAGCCACTCAAGAGTAGTAAACGCTATCATCGACCAGTACGTCGACAAGTTCCACGAAGACGATGAAGTGATTCAGGGACTGGTAAATGTATTTGCAAGCATCCCTTATCATGATCCTTAGTGGAACGGCAACTTAGAGCAGCTCAAGAGGATACTCACAGGCATCGGCCTCAAGGTCAACATCCTCTTCGGCAACGAATCAGAAGGCGTATCCGAGTGGAAGACGATCCCCCAGGCACAGTTCAACATCTTTGTGGGTTCCTGGGCAGGACTCGATATCGTAAAGCACCTCAAGAGAAAGTACGGCACGCCTTATCTGCATTTCCCCTACACGCCGATCGGCGCAAAGGAGACTTCAGAGTTCCTGAGAAGAGTTGCAGAGTTCGGCGAACTCGACCAGAAGAAGGTAGAAGCATTTATCGACCGCGAAGAGAAGAAGTTCTATTCGCACATCGACAAGATGGCAAGCTTCATGCTCGAGTTCAGATACGGAATCCCCAGAAGATTCTATTCGCTCGCTGACGCTTCCTACTCTTTGGGTTTCTCCAAGTTCCTCTTGAACGAGCTTGGCATTATCCCCGGGATCCAGTTCATCGTTGACGACATCCCTGAGAAGTATCAGGAGAGCGTGTTAGACGAGTTCTCCAGGATATCGGATCTCCAGAGAAGAGACGTCCAGGTCGTCTTCGATCCCGATGCGGGCTTGGATCAGCAAAAGCTCCTCGAAGATGCAAAAGATTATGAGGATAAGCGTCTTCTGATCCTCGGCAGTTCATGGGACAAGCACATCGCGGATGAGCTAAATGCGGACCTCCTGATAATCTCAGTTCCGGTCCAGCACAGACTCGTAATGAACTGCGGTTACTTAGGATATGAAGGCGGACTGCGCGCCATAGAAGACATCTATGACAGAGTCCTTGCCACATACAGATAAAAAACACGACAGAGAGAAGAGAACAAGATGAGACAGATTGCTATTTACGGTAAAGGCGGTATCGGTAAATCCACCACAACACAGAACCTCACTGCAGGCCTTGCAGAGATGGGCAAGAAGATCATGGTAGTCGGATGCGATCCTAAAGCGGATTCCACAAGACTCCTTCTTAACGGTCTTGCCCAGAGAACGGTTCTTGATACGCTCCGCGAAGAAGGCGAAGTAGATGACTTGAGCCAGATCGAGAAAAAAGGCTTCGGAGGCATCAGATGCGTTGAATCAGGCGGACCTGAGCCGGGCGTAGGATGCGCGGGAAGAGGAATCATCACATCGATCGGAATGCTTGAAGACCTCGGCGCATATACTGACGATCTTGATTATGTCTTCTATGACGTCCTTGGAGACGTTGTATGCGGCGGCTTCGCTATGCCTATTAGAGAAGGCAAGGCAAAGGAGATCTACATCGTTGCATCAGGCGAGATGATGGCTCTCTATGCCGCGAACAATATCTGCAAGGGTATCCAGAAATATGCATTAAAGGGCGGCGTAAGACTCGGCGGAATCATCTGCAACAGCCGTAAGGTTGACAGAGAGAACGAGCTTTTAAGAGAGTTTGCAAAAGAACTCGGAAGCCAGCTTATCTACTTTGTCCCCCGTGACAACGAAGTTC
>JAGCGE010000231.1 GCA_017649745.1 Clostridiales bacterium
GAGCTTCGCAGACTTATGGAAGAAGCACCGGATGACCAAACACGTGCTGAACTTGGCAGAATGGCACAGAGGTACGAATAAGTGAAGAAAGGACTGCTGAATTGTGTATCTTGGCAGTCCTATTCATTTTGTTAGGAGTGTCCATTATGTTAAGTTATAGCGAATTAATTACTATACCTACTTTTGAAGAAAGAATTAAATATTTGAAAACTAATTCGAAGGTCGGCGATCCCACTTTCGATTTCGACAGATACATTAATCAGCATTTCTATCTCAGTCATGAGTGGAAAGCATTAAGACCGAAAATTATAGTGAGAGATCTTGGTCATGATCTGGCTATGCCCGGAGAAGAGTATGAGATCTTTGGCACTATCTATATACACCATTTGAATCCTTTAACAAAGGAACAGATTATTCATGGCGATGTCGATGCTATGTTTAATCCACAGAATTTGGTAACCGTTTCCCGCGATACTCACAACATGATTCATTACGGGAGGTTTACACATAACAAATACGTCTTAAATGAAAGACAGCCTAATGATACCATACTATGGAGGAATTGACAATGGCAATCAAAAAGAAAGTCGTAGAGATCGATGATCTCATTAATGAAGCTAAAGAAGAGCAGGAAAAAGTCGGTGGATACCGTACCACGCAGGATGTTAACTTTAGAGAAGGACCGGGTTTGGCTTACAATGTCATTTGCGTAATCCCTGAAGGCGAAGTAATCGATGTTGCAGAGTTTGTTAATGGCTGGGCTAGATGTACATATGGCGATGCTATTGGCTATCTAATGGATTGCTATATTACAGCTAAATAGAGGTGATCAAAATGGGCGATAGTATTCTTAATACAGTAAAAAGCATGATGGGTTCAGACGACGATTATGCGCCGTTTAACACCGACTTTATCGTCCTTATTAACTCAGCTTTAGCCCATCTGAATGACCTTGGCGCTGGCCCCGACGAACCGTTTAGTATCACTGGAGCTGACGAAACATGGGACGATTTTACTGACGATAAGTTTATTAAGGCGAAAGCTAAGGAGTTTATCTATCTAGATGTGAAGCTTAAATTCGACCCTCCTACAAGTTCGTTTGTGCTTAAGTCCTTTGAGGATATGCGCAAAGAATGTGAATGGAGAATAGAGAGATACACCTCTGAGCAATAGGAGGTGATAGAATGGCTGCTTATGTTCATGTAGATCCGATTAACATAAAGTTTATTCTAGAGTATATTAAGAATAAGTATGGCGATACCGAGTATAATAAAGTATTAACATATAAAGGCTCTACAGGAAATTATGGTATAGAGAAGTCGTTGCAAGATTTAATAACTTTTGCTAATGAGCACGATGGGAATCTTCCTACTAATTTTATTGTTGTACTTATTATAGAGTATAATAATAGTGTTATGACCGGAAATTTTTTAATTAATATTTTACAGGTATGGAATGCTAACATTGATACAAGTAAATGTAGACCATATTATGTAACATATAAAGGAGGTTCTTCTGTATATTTTAATTGTTATGCTGCTAAAATTAGTAATTCTAATTGGTCTTATTATGGAGCAGGTATATTTAAAATGTTAAGCATGGGCTGTACTGGAACTTCTAGTACAAAATCAATGCAATATGTTAATCCATCAGGAACTATAAATAATACAAACGCACTGAATTATGAACCAGATTTTACAATGTCTAATTTATCGGCAGCTCGTGCTACAGGAGGAATTCCTAACTATTATCAATTAAATCAGCTTAGTCCAAATCTTATTAAATGGTCTACTCAACCATGCTATAGATCTAGAAATGAAACTTCTTCAAGTCAGACTTATCCTTTAGTTGTAGCAGAAAAAGGTTTAAGTTATTATGGAACTTACGATTTAACAGATGCTGAAAAAGAACGTTATATAGACTACGAAGCCCCTCTTATCATGATGGAGGAGACTCAGCCTTTTGACGGTATTAACTGCTTTGATCTTTCATTCAACGGAATGACCTATGTAGCAGAAAGGCATCAACACGAGGCCGGAATGTTTGTTAGATTGCTTGACGAAGTGTCAACTCATAGTAAGGTTATATTTACTAATGAAACTATTGGAAAAGCTTATGATCAAGTATCTTACGCTAAACCATTTTTAGTACCTGACGAAGTGTTTAGTAAACCGGGTCTTATAAGAGCTGATGTATATGGAACTGGTGGATCATCTTCAACAGTTCAAAAGCAGTTCTATTTCAAAGTAAAAGAGAATCCATCTACAAGAACTGTCCTTAGTGGACTGACGATGGGAACAAATATTAAACCTATTAGAATTAAACACAATAACCGGATTGAATTTTTATGGAGTCATACAGGTAGTTCCAATCCTGCTATTGAGATTCTTGATGACGATATGATGGTCAAGTATATGGACATTTGGAATGATTCTAATCCAAATGTTAAATACCAGATTTCACCATCTAGCGGTAAATTTGCTATACCATTGAGTTACTTTGATCTCAAAGGGACTTTCCATGGTCTTGTGAGATGTGGTAATAATAAGATCGATTCTGTCGTCACTGAAATTATATGGAATTTCGAATGAAAGGAGGTAACCGTATGACTGCACAGATAGTAGTGTCAATTATTAGTTTGATTGGAGTAATTGTTACTGGAATTACAACAGTTCTTACTGTTAGCTCGAAATTAGCTATCAGTCAAGCAGTTCAAGACGAAAAGATGAAAACTATTGATGAACAGCTAAGAAAGGTAGTCACTGCTTCCGAAGAAATTCCAGTAATGAAATACCAGATTGAACAGCTAATGAAACAGGTTAAGAAATTGGAGGAACACAAATGAAGATTTCTAATAAATGGTATAACATTATTAAGTATGTATCTGCTACTGTTATTCCTGCTTTAGTAGTATTTCTTAGTGTAATAGGAGAAGCACTTAATTTATCTTGGATGAACGTAGTAGTAATGATTATAGGTGCTTTTGGCGTGTTCCTTGGCGAGTTGATTAAAGGAAGTAGTAAAGCATTTTGGAAAACTAGAGAAATTATAGAAATTAATAATGAGGAGGTTGAGGCTAATGACGAATCTGGAACTGGCTGAAGAGCTTGACAAGTATCTCGGTCATGAAAAGTATGCAAAAGCTACTGCTGACAATCTCCTGACAACTGAGATTATTAACAAACAGGCAAGTAGAAGTGGTTCTGTAGGTGACTGGTATAAGCAGACCAGTAAACAGGACAAGACAAAAACGAATAAAGAGTACCTGCTTCAGTTTGCTGACAAAGGCTGGTACTGCGCAGACTGTGTAGGAGCTATTAAGGGCATTCTGTTCTTTGGTAACAGGTTCGGAGGTCCGAGTAATAGCCCTGATTACAGCTCTGAGAAAGATATGAGCATTAAGACTATGGCGTCTAAGTGCACTGACAAGAAGACTAAAGCTGACTTTTCTAAAGCTGAGGTTGGAGAGTTTATGTGGACTGAAGATTATGGTCACTGTGCTCTTGTTACTGTAGCTGGTAAGAAAGATACTGAATGTGCTCCTTCGCTTGACGGTCTCGGACAGGTTGATCTGAATTACCAGCCGAATTGGGCAGGATGTGGTAAACTTCCTTGGGTTACATACAAGTCTCAGCCTGCTCCTGCTCCACTTGTTAAAGCTGGAGATGTAGTAACGATTTGCAAAGGTGCTGTATATGGTGGAAGTGCAAAAGGAACTCCTGTACCTTCCGCATACTGCGATAAACCTTATAGAGTTGGTAAGACTCAGGTAGTCAAGAACGAATATTGCGCTCTGATTACCGAGCTTAACAGTTGGGTTCCGGCAAGATACCTTACTATTGTTTCTCAGGCTGAAGCTATTAAAGCAGGCAGTTGCGTCAAAATAGGGGCAGGTGCTGTATATGGTGGAAGTGCTAAGGGTGTTAAGATTCCTAGCTGCTATATTAATACTAACTCTTATGTTGTTAAAGTTGCAACTCACAATGGAACTAAGGAAGCCCTGCTGAAGAATCTTAATAGTTGGGTTCCGCTGAGATACCTTACTTTGGTTCGATAGGAGGCTAATATGAACGAGATAATCATTCATACTGGTGCTAAAGGCCAGAGATGGGGAACTCGTAATTATAGAAACTATGATGGAACTCTTACAGAAGAAGGACGTCGTAGGTACGACTATTACGAGAATAAGACAGACAGAGTTTATCAGACTGCTAGAGCTAAGCAAGCAGGCCCCAAAACTTATCAGAAAACTGGCAGATGGGGCGAATTAAAAGAAGATCTTTCTAAGTATACTAACGAAGAATTAGAGGCTTTGACTAAACGAGCTAGACTTGAGAAAGATTATAGAGAAGCTTTTAATACTATTCAGTATACGAAAGGTAAAAAATTTATTAATGGTTTTAAAGCAACAGCAAGAGAAACAGCAGAGATAGCAAGTGCTGGTAAAGCTCTTATTGACGCTTTCCAAGGCGTACGTTCTAGCATGGATAATGTTAAAGAATACCAGAATAAAAAGAATCAAAAGATTCAGGATGAAGCCAATAAGCTTATTAGAAAGAATAATGATACTGCTGTTAAGAATTGGATTCTGTCGATCGAGAACAATGAAACACGAAAGAACGCTCAAGCTTTTGCTAAGTCGTTTGCAGGTGGTAAAGATTATAGTAATATAGATTCTGAACAGCTTAATAAAATGAAAGCGTTATTTGAAAAGAAGAATAAGTAGAAAGAATAAGGTGTATAAATATGGCATTATCTAATACAGCCGTCCCTTATTACTATGGACAATTTAGAGATGCCGTTAAAAGGGGCGAGATACCGATTTGCCAAGAGATCGAAATGGAGATGAACCGAATTGATGGTCTCATTGCAAATCCCGGCGTTTTCTACGATCCTGAAGCTGTAAAAGGTTGGATAGACTTCTGCGAACGAGAGCTAACCTTAACTGATGGTAGTCCTTTAAGACTATTGGACACCTTTAAGTTATGGGGTGAACAGGTCTATGGATGGTATTACTTTGTTGAACGCAATGTCTATGTTCCATCTGAAAATCGTTTCATTAAGAAAATTGTTAAAAAGAGACTTACTAGAAAACAATATTTAATAGTTGCTCGAGGAGCTGCTAAGACCATGTATGCTGAGTGCCATCAAGCATATTTTCTTGTGGTAGACCCGACAACAACTAAACAAGTAACTACTGCTCCAACTATGAAACAGGCCGATGAGGTTATGGGACCTTTTAGAACTGCGATTACGAGAGCTTTAGGCCCAGTATTTCAATTTTTAACAGAAGGAAGTATATACAACACTACAGGAGATCGTAATAAAAGACAGAAATTGGTATCTACTAAGCTAGGTATCGAAAATAAACTAACTAACTCAATACTAGAAGTAAAACCTATGCGTGTCAGTGCAATGCAAGGAGCTAAATATAAAGTGGCAACCGTCGATGAATGGCTTTCTTGCGATGTACGAGAAGATGTAATTGGTTCTATTGAGCAAGGATCTACTAAACTTTCTGACTATCTGATTATTGCTACAAGCTCTGAAGGTACGATACGTAATGGCCCCGGAGACTCGATCAAAATGGAGTTAATGAGTATTCTTAAAGGCGATTACTATGCTCCTCACATCAGTATTTGGCATTATAAGTTGGATAGTGTAGAAGAAGTTAATGACCCAGCAATGTGGAGAAAAGCTAACCCTAATCTCGGACTTACTGTGCAATATGAAGCTTATCAACTTGACGTTGAACGAGCTGAGAATGTACCTTCAACTAGAAATGACATTCTGGCAAAGAGATTTGGTATTCCGATGGAAGGCTATACTTACTTCTTTACGTATGATGAGACACTTCCTCACAGACCTCAGTCTTATAAAGGAATGCTTTGTGCTCTTGGCGCTGACTTCTCGCAAGGTGACGACTTCTGTGCGTTTACTTTTCTGTTTCCTCTTAGTCAGGGACAGTTTGGCGTTAAAGTTCGTAGTTACATAAGTAGATTAACTTATGATCATTTAAGTTTAGCTGCTAGAGAGAAATACGATCAGTTTATTCAAGAAGGAAGTCTTGTTGTTTTAGATGGTTCTATTTTGGATATGGATGAAGTTTATGATGACATCGACGGTTACATTATAGCTAATGAATACAATGTATGTGGCTTTGGTTATGACCCTTATAATGCTGAACACTTTGTTAAAAGATGGTGCGATGAGAACTCTGCATTTGGTGTAGAGAAAGTTAGACAGGGCAGTAGAACTGAGACTGTACCTTTAGGAGAGATTAAGAAACTTGCTGGTGAGCGTATGCTTATATTTGATGAGTTACTTATGAGCTTCTGTATGGGCAATTGCATTACGCTTGAAGACACGAACGGTAATCGTAAACTTTACAAGATGAGATATGAAGATAAGATCGATAATGTAGCTGCGTTAATTGACGCTTGGGTTGTATACAAGAATCAAAAGGAGGCCTTTGAATAATGGAAGACCGCATTCTTGTCCATTGGGGCATCCTTGGAATGAAGTGGGGTGTCAGACGTTATCAGAACGAAGATGGCACCCTCACTGAACTCGGAAAGGCTAGGGAAGCCAAACTAAGGGCTAGAGAACAAGCTCGGTTAGAAAAGAAAGATTTAAAATGGGTTGATAGACATGGTAGCAAAGTTTACAAGCAAGCCTATAAGCAGAGTAGAAAAGAACTTGCTTATGAGGACGCTAAACTTAGAAGCCAGATGGTAACGAGAAATAAAGATGGTAGTGTAAATAAGACTTATGCCCTAGCTTTTAATAAAGTTATGGCTGATCTTATGAACACTAAAGTTTCGGATTTGAAAGCACCTTCAGGTAGAGTCATTAGGTTTGTGGCAAAGAGAGGAGAACTTGGTGTTCATACTGCTCTAGCTGATCCAGACTATGACATGAGCCAAGTTAGAACCGGTGTATATGGTGGAAAGAGATATGGAAAGGTTGCTTATAAGAATAAGCAAATCGAGGTGAAATAAATGAACGACATAATCCTTGTCCACCATGGCGTAGACGGCCAGAAGTGGGGTAATCGAAAGTACCAATACGAAGATGGTTCGCTTACTCCTCTTGGTCGCAAACATTATGGTGTTGGAGAGCCTAGGACTAAACAGTCCAGCAGTGATAAAATTAAAGAGTATAAAGCTAAGGCTAAAGCTGAAGCTAAGATTATTAAAGCTAAGGCTAAAGCTGAAGCTATTAAAACTAAAGCAAAAGTTGAAGCTTTTAAAGAAAAGAAAAAAGCTGAAGATGAAGTAGAACTCGAAAAAATTAGAGCCCAGAGAGAAATCGAAAAGGGTATTAGCAAAGAAAACGCTGATATTGCTCGTATGGAGCAAAAAACCAACAAAGAAATAGCATTGGCGGGCAAGAAATCTGATAAAGGTGATAGAGCAATGACGGCTTTGAAAGCCGTTGGAGCTGTGTTAGCTGTTTGTGGTATTACCTATCTTACTTATAAAGCTGTAAAAGGCAAAGGAGAAGTCGAAGGAATTAGTGAAGCAGCTAAAACTAAAGGAGCTGAAATCACTAAAAGCGTTTCAAATAAACCAGTTAGTGAGATTACATCATCAGTAACAAAGGCTACTAAATCAGATGTTAATTTAGTAAATTTGACATTAGGTAAAGCAACATCTCAAAAGGAAGCAGCTAAAGCAGCTAAAGCAGCGGCTAAAGCTGCAAATAAGTACGATAAAGCAGCTTCTAAGAGTGCGTCTATGATGGAAAAAGCTCTTAAACGAGAACAAAGTCGTTTAGCAATAGATGATTATATAGAAAAACTTAGAAAGGTAATTCCTGTCAAACATGGAATGTTGGTGAGTAAAATGAAAGACGATAAAATCCTTATCCATTCCAGTGATATTTATCATTGGGGAATTAAAGGTCAGAAATGGGGCGTAAGACGTTGGCAATATGAAGACGGAACTCTCACCCCTGAAGGTAAGATCCATTATGGTAAATTGACTGATGGAAAAGGTAGTTTTGGAAAATCTCAAAGAGCAACTGAGTTTAATCAAATCGTTGGAATGCAAGCTCAAACGGGAGCAAATGCTCGTAAAAAAGGCAAAGAGGCACAAGCAAGAAAATATATGTCAGCAGCATTGGCAAATACTAAAACATTTGCAAAAGATACTGAGACTTTCGAGCAGATGGCTAATGATAAAAATAAAGGTATTAAAAGAGGCGCAATTGCTGGAATTGCTTCATCTATTCCTTTAGGAGTTGCTGCAACAGGCGTTGGCATGGCTACTGGTAATCCTATAGCTTCTTTTGCTGCTATGCTTGGGGCTGTTGGTATTAGTAATGCTGTAATGCATGTTACTGCTAATAACTATATTAAGAATTCTAAAACTGGTCAATTAGATAAAAAATGGCAAGAGATTCACGATAAATATGCTAGAATGCCAATTAACGATTTGTATAAAGAATTTGATAATACATTCGTTGAGTCGTATAAGGCTCCAAAGATTAATAAAAAGACAACTTCACATTAAAAGAGAGGGGTAACCCATGGCTATAACCGATCGTTTCAAACAGGCTTGGAAAGCTTTTACAAACAAAGATCCGACTGATTATGAGATGCGGTACCAAGGCGTATCCTACTCTATTAAACCAGATAGGCCACATTTTAGCAGAGGTGTTGACAAAACAATAGTTACTTCTTTTTATACAAAAGTTGCTGTTGACTGTGCTACTACAAAGCTTCAACATGTGCAACTTGATGAAGAAGAACGATTTGTTGCAGAAATCGATTCGCCGCTTAATGACTGCTTTAAATACATGGCCAATGCGGATCAAACAGGTCGAGATTTTCTACGCGACTGCGTAATTTCTCTACTTGACGAAGGATGTGTGGCTATTGTTCCGATTACAACTGAGCAAAGCCCATATTACAACGATACATTTAAAATTTACGAAATTCGCGTAGCTAAGATCCTTACTTGGTATCCGAAAGCCGTGCGAGTTAAAGTTTATGACGAGATTTCTGGTAATTTTAAAGAAGCAACATTCCCTAAAGCATCTGTTGCTATTGTTGAGAACCCGTTTTATTCGATTATGAATGAGCCTAATTCAGTTCTTCAGAGATTGATTCATAAGCTTGCTCTTATTGACTCTATTGATGAAAAGAACGCATCTGGCAAGCTGGATTTGATTATTCAGTTACCATATGTAATTAAGACTGAATCGAGAATGAAACAGGCTGAAGAACGGCGCGGACAGATAGAGACACAGCTCACTGGATCTAAGTACGGAATTGCCTATATCGATGGATCTGAGCATATTACTCAGCTTAACAGACCTGTTGAGAATAATCTCATGACTCAAGTAGAATATTATACAAAAATGTTCTACAATGAAATGGGAATTACGGAAGAGCTTCTTAATGGTTCAGCTAAAGAAGAAGAAAAGAACGAATATTTTAATCACATCATTGAACCTATTCTTACGGCAATCACTGAAGCTATGACAAATAAGTTCCTATCTCAGAATGCCAGAACTCGTAGACAAGCTATTCGATTCTATAGGCAGCCGTTTAAGATTGTTAGCGTGTCTTCTATGGCTGAACTTGCAGATAAGTTTATTCGTAGTGAGATTATGACTGGTAATGAGTTTAGACAGATTATTGGTCTTAAGCCTTCTCAGCAAGCTAGTGCTGATCAGCTTCGTAATCCTAATAACTTGCCAGATCAGGCATCTACTGAAGAAGGGATGGTACCCGAAGAGGGAGTAAACCCACTCAATGACGTAAATGCAATGAAACAGCAATTGGCTGATCTACAAAACATGGATACGCAGATCGATGAACTTGAAAAATTAGCTCAAGCTGATTCGCATGAAGGACAAATTCTAGTTCATTCTTATAAATCACCTTACTATGATCCTCAGAAAGCTCATGAATATTATGAGGAGCATAAAGAATTAAAAGGCTATGAAAATCGTTATGGAGGGAGTAGAACTTCTACTGCTGGCCTTAACGAGAAAGGTCGCGAAGTTGCTAGAATAGTTAAAGATAGAATCGATGCTAACAAAAAGTACCAGAATCAGTTGCTACGAGATGAATCTACAAAGCTAAAAGAGAAATCTAAAGCTGAAAGAGAAGAAATCGTAAACCAAATGAAAGATGAACTATCGAATTCTATTGCAACACTTAAATCGCAACTTGAAACAATGAACCCAGCACAGCGTAAGCACGCGAAAATCAAAATAAGGGCACAAATTGACAAACTCAAAGATGAGGCGAATGAATTAAGAGAAGCTCTTAGCGAACATTACAAACAAGTAAACCAAGAGTTATCTGAATCAGTCAAATCTGGTGTTGAGAAGAACAATTATGATGCCAACGAGACTTATGCTGCTGAGATAAAGAAGATGCTTAGCGACCCTTCTTTAGTAAAACCTAAGAAGGCAAATCAAAAGAAAGAATCTTCATGGAAGCTCTATGTTGAGCGGAAAAACAAATCTTAAAGGAGACGTCACATGAAGGAAAAAATCGAGTATGACTTTTCCGGTTACGCAACTAAGTGTAATATTCGTTGCAGTGACGGTCGAGTCATCAAGAAAGGGGCATTCAAAGACTGCGATGGGAAGGTCGTTCCTCTGGTCTACAATCACGATCACAACGACGTCTCCAACGTTTTAGGTCATTGTTTGCTCGAAGACCGCGATGACGGCATGTATGCCTATATCTCTTGCAATTCTACCGCAAGTGGTAATGATGCAAAAGAACAGGTATTACATGGTGATCTTCGTAGTCTTTCTATTTATGCCAATCACATTCGTCAGAATGGAAGTGATGTAGTTCACGGTAACATTCGAGAAGTGTCATTGGTTTTGGCCGGAGCTAATCCCGGTGCCTTCATCGACACCATCATGATGCATTCCGATGATGACGAAGAAGACGCCATTATTACTTGCGGCGAAGAAATCGAATTTGCCCATGCGGCAGACGATGAGGACACAAAGGAGACAGAAGAAATGGCTGAGCCTAAAAAGGAAAAGACAGTTCAGGACGTTCTTGACGAACTCACTGAAGAACAGCTTCAGGTAGTTATGGGCCTTATCGGGGCTGCTGCTGAAGGTGCAAAAGAATCTGATGAAGAAGACGAAGGAGAAGAAGACATGAAACACAATGTTTTCGAAAATGATGATAAGTACATCGAGCATGGAGATAAGGACACCTACATCTCCGTAGATGAGTTTAACAGCATCCTCGAGGATGCAAAGTCCAATGGATCGCTTAAGAAGACGTTCTTCGCGCATGGAATTACGAACATTGATTACCTGTTCCCGGATGACAAGAACCTTGATCCTACTCCTCAGTATATTAAGAGAGATACTGACTGGGTTTCTGGTGTTATGAATGGTGTTCACAAGACTCCGTTCAGCCGTATCCGTTCCACGTTTGCTAACATCACTGGTGATGAGGCACGTGCTCGAGGATACATTACCGGACATCAGAAAGTGTCTGAGGTTCTGGCATTGCTGAAGAGAAGCACTTCTCCTCAGACCGTGTACAAGATGCAGAAGTTTGATCGTGATGACATTGTTGACATTACCGACTTCGATGTAATCAGCTGGATCAAGTCCGAGATGCGTATGATGCTTGATGAGGAAATTGCTCGTGCAATCCTCGTTGGCGACGGTCGCGAGCCCGGAACGGAGTACTCGATCTCTCATGATCATATTCGTCCTATTTGGACTGATGATGATCTGTTTACGGTAAAGGTTCCGGTTGCTGTTGAGCAGTCTGATAGCCTTGCTGTACGTGCGAAGAAGACGATTCAGGCAATTGTTCGTGCTCGTAAGTACTACAAGGGTTCTGGTAACCCGGTATTCTATACCACTGAGGATGTTCTGACTGAGATGCTCCTGATCGAGGATCTGAACCAGAGAATCATCTACGATACTGTTGACAAGCTTGCTAACGCTCTGCGTGTTTCCCGTATCGTTACTGTTCCGGTTATGGAGAACCTTACTCGTGAAGTTTCTGGTGAGAACAGACCGCTTGTTGGTATCATTGTTAACCTCGCTGACTACAATGTTGGTGCAGATAAGGGTGGCGCTGTGAATATGTTCGATGATTTCGATATCGACTACAATAAGTACAGCTACCTGATTGAGACCCGTTGCTCTGGCGCTCTGACGAAGCCTTACTCTGCAATGGCGGTAGAGCTGGATTTTCAGTAGGACTCACCGTTGGTCCGGTAACGGATGAGTCGGATGATCTCCTCGGCAAGAACTGCAGTGATCTTCAGGAAAACATTCGCGTGAGTGCTGATGGGACTTTCACCGGAACGTTGCATTATGTAACAGGATACACTGGATTCTCTGGTGATCCGACAGAGCAGGAAGGCAACTATCTTGCAATTAAAGTAACTGGCGATGCTGATCGTGTAAGAGTAAAATCTACTAAGAGAGGCGCTAACTGGATTACCTTGGATGCAAGTAGAGAGCATATCTGGATTCTTAAGAATGGTACTCAGGGTGGTTTCATTGTTGAAGAGAAGATCGGAGACAAGATTACCACGAATGAGTACAACTTTAGTGGCCTGACGCTTGAGCCTGCAACAAATAATGGTTAATTATTCAAAATGGGGATGAAGTGCTATGAAATACTATGGTATGATTGGTTACGGAGTTACTGCTGAAACAGCTCCACACTCAGGTGTCTGGGAAAAGACGATTATTGAACGTCCACATAAGGGAGATCTAGTCCGAAACAGTAGGCGTATCCAAGAAGGCGAAAGCGTAAACGACAACATTACTATTTCGAACGAATTGACTATTATAGCCGATCCTTACGCACTTCAAAACTATATGAATATTTGCTATGCTGAAGTACGTGGTGCAAGATGGAAGGTAAATTACGTAGAAGTCTTGCACCCTAGGCTTCGGCTGACATTGGGAGGATTGTATAATGGCCCGATCCCGGCTCCCGTTCCAGTTGATTCTGGAACAAACAGTTGATGCTGGAGGCGAGGTCTACTTTCAACCTCCAGCAACTAAAAGCATGACCTATCCATGCATAAGGTACAACCCTGAAAGAATCGATGGAGACAATGCAGATAATGGAACATACCTTACACACAACGGATACAATGTTGTTTACATTTCCAGAGATCCTGATTCGCCTGTACCTGAAAAACTGAGAATGCTTCCAATGAGTAGATTTGTTCGTTACTACAGTCACGACAATTTGCATCATTGGGTATTCACAATATACTACTAAATTAAAGGAGAAACATATATGTCTGCACTTATTTGGGATAAATCCGATGAAAGATTTTACCAGACTGGTATTGACAACGTAGCTCTGTATGTTAAGGGAACACGTGATCCTGCTGATGCTACGACTGACTATCTGGATGGTGTGGCATGGAGTGGTGTTAGCTCTATTGCTGAGTCTCCGTCTGGCGCAGAGTCCAACAAGATCTACGCTGACAACATTGAGTACCTTAACCTGATCTCGGCTGAGGAACTTGGCCTTACTGTTACGGCTTATGACTATCCGGATGAGTTCGAGCAGTGCGATGGTACTGCTACGCCTGAAGGCGTTGCTGGTCTTAAGATTGGTCAGCAGCCTCGTAAGTCGTTTGGTCTTTCTTATCGTACTCGTATTGGTTCGAATGAGGACGGCGATAGCCATGGATACAGAATTCATATCGTTTACAACTGCAAGGCAGCTCCGAGCGAGCGTACTTACAACACTGTGAATGAGTCTCCTGAGGCTATTGAGTTCAGCTGGACGCTTACGACTACGAAGGAGAAGTTCTCCACGTATTCGCCTATTGCTATGCTTACGATTGATAGCCGTAAGTTCACGACGACTCAGCAGCAGGCTAATCTTAAGGAGCTTTGCGAGACTCTTTGGGGCCGTGATGCGGATTCGACGGCAAATCCGGCTATTACGGCGCTTTCTCCGAAGCTTCCGAAGCCGGCTGAGGTTCTTCGTATCCTGAGCCAGACTAGCGGCTGATCCTAGCTCGTTCCACTTTTAACCTTATACATCTTTCTACGGGGCTCTGGGATATACCTAGGGCCCCAAACCACTTTATAGGAGGACTAGTTATTTATGCTTAAGCAGGAAATTACTTATACCGATTTCAACGGTGATGAAAGAACAGAAACTTTTTACTTTAACTTGACCAAAACTGAGTTGGCTGAACTTGACATTGATGCTGGCGGTACTCTTCGTCAGAGACTTATGAGAATGGTTCAGACTCAGGATAACTTCGGAATGGCAAAGTTCTTTAAAGAACTTATTGTTAAGGCTTATGGCGAGAAATCTGATGATGGACGTTATTTTGAGAAAGGTGAAGACAATGCGCTTGGAAAGAGATTTACTCGTTCTAATGCGTTTGACGTATTCTTTACTGAACTTTTAAGTGATCCTAGCGGATCTAAAGCAGAAGCATTCATTTACGGTGTGGTTCCGAAGGATGTAGCAGAGCAGGCAAAAGCGAATACAACGCCTAGAGTTGCAGTAGGCGATGCAGATGTCATTGCACCTTAAATGACGTATATAGGAGGAGTAATATGCTCACTTTAACTGTTAAGGGAAAGGAATTTTGGAATGAAAATACTCAGCAATTCCAAACTATTCCGTCTCAAGAGATTCAGTTAGAGCATTCACTCATCTCTCTTTCAAAATGGGAGTCAAAGTGGCATAAACCTTTTTTGCTAGACGAAAAGAGATCTAAACAATATGAGAAAACACAGGAAGAACTAATTGATTACATACGTTGTATGACAATCACTAAAAAAGTTGATCCTATAATTTTCTATATGATTTCTCATGACAAGGAATTAATGCAAAAAATTTATGACTATATTAATGATCCCATGACAGCGACTACTTTTAGAGATAATCCAGATAGTAAAAAACATGTTAATAGTGGAAATTTTACTACTGCTGAGATAATTTATTACCAAATGGTTGCATTGAATATTCCACTAGAATGGGAAAAGCGCCATCTTAATAAATTATTAACTTTAATTAGAGTAGTTGCAGAAAAACAAGAGCAAGCTAATAACCCTAAGAAGATGTCGCATGGAGATATTGCTAAACAGCAAAGAGCTCTGCATCAGGCAAGAAAGAAACCGCATATTCCAAGGAGATAATGGTATGGGTGGCATAGTTATCCGTAATCAGGGCTCATTTAAGAAGACATTAGCTTATATGTTAAAAGCTTCGCGAGTTTTAAAAGATGCAAACTTAGAGATGTATGGGAAAAGAGGAGTGGAAGCACTACGAGAAGCGACACCAGCTGATAGTGGTGAAACAGCAGACTCTTGGGATTATGAAGTAGTACGTGAGAACTGGGGTGTTAAGATCGTTTGGACTAACAGCAAGACTGTAGGAGACGAACATGTACCATTGGCTATACTACTTCAATACGGGCATGCTAGCAAGAGTGGAGCATGGGTAGAAGGGCTGGACTATATTAATCCGGCCCTAAAGCCCATTTTCGAAGACATAGCTGCACAAATTTGGAAGGAGGCTAGTACACCTTGAGCAAACAGATTGAGAACGAAGTCGTAAAAATGACATTTGACAATAAAGACTTCGAAAAGAATATTAGTACTTCTACCAAATCAATCGAGAAGCTTAATGAAGACCTTAAGTTCAAGGATGCTGAAAAAGGCTTCCGGGATGTCGAGAAATACGCAAACAGTGTTAATTTTGATGGTCTGACTAAAGCAATTGAGAATATTAATAGCGTATTTACTGTTACCGGCAATTTGTCAAAGAAAATTATAGACGATATTGCTGGATATTTTGAGTCGAAAATTGTCGGTGCTGTTCGTTCGGTAAGCAGTACTGTTAGTTACATCATGGATACAAATCTAGGAGTATCGAAATATGAGCAGTATACTACTGCTATGAATACTCTTAGAGCTAATATGACTTCTGTCGATCAAATGCAGTATGATGCTCAGCATGCTAAAGGAGAATTTGAGAACGAACTAGAGTACATTAATATGTACATGGATAAGATCCTAACGTTTACAGATGAAACTTCTTATAGTTTCTCTGATATGGTGGATACTATCGCTAAGTTTACTTCTTCAGATGTCGACTTGGAAAGAGCTTCTGCTGCTATTATGGGTATGGCAAACGTTGCAGCTGTAGCTGGTCAGAACGCTAATGTAGCAACTATGTCTATGCAACAGTTAGCTCAGTCATTTGGTGTTGGGTATGTTAAATACCAAGATTGGCAGCAGGCATTTACTTCAAAGAATTTAGTAACTAAAGAGCTTAAGCAAACATTAGTAGATGCGGCTCTTGGTGTTACACTTGATGAAAAAGATATTGAGAAAGCTAAAGCTGCTTTCGGTGAAAAGAATTATGCTGATTTCTTCTTTACAAGCGAAATGCTTGGTAAACAGTGGTTAAATACAGATCAAGTTCTTGTTAAAGGTTTAAGCGAATATTCTAAAGCTTCTACAGAAATTCTAGATACTATGGAAAAAATAGCATATAGTGCGACGGTTACTGATATGCTAGGATGGGTTGAGGATTTTAAAGATGCTAATGAAAAAGGTAAAGCATCAGCTCAAGAATTTGCTGGAACTATAGCTAAAGATTATGGCATTGAAAGCGCTGACCAAATTAAAGCTATAGCTGAAATGGTTGATAAATTGTCTGGCGCTGAATATGAATTGTCTCTTAAGGCATTTTTAGCAGCTCAGCAGGCAACTAACTTCCACGAAGCAATCGATGCAACAAGAGATGCTGTCGGTACAAAGATGATGAACATGCTCACTTATTTTATAGGTGATCTTGATCAAGCAAGAGTACTTTGGACTGACTTTGCAAATGCATTATGGAATATATTTGCCGGGCCTCTTGATGCAACTCTTGAGGGCCTCGAAAAGTTTAATACAGAAGTAGCAGAAACTGTTGAAGTTGAAGGAGAACTTGTCGAAATCACTTGGTATGATAAATTTTGGGATGGAGTAGCAAGAGCTTTTAATGGTATCGGCGGAATTATTAACGACTTTCTTGATATTATTAGAATTTTTGCAGGCGCCTTTGAAGAAGTAGAAGATGATTTAGGAGAGACTACTATTGAAACTGAAAGCATTATTGAAAAATACACTTTTGGTTTCATGAAGAAAGTTACTAATGCAGTAAGTAAAATAGCAGATGCTATTGAGAAATTTAGAAATAGTACTGTTATGGAGCTTTTACTTGATGTATTTAAGAATCTTGTACAGATATTTATACAGATTCGAAAAATTACTCATACGATTACTAGTGCTGTAATTGGCACGGCTCTTAAGAATATTCATAAACCACTCGAAGTAATACTTAAAGCAATAGTTAAAATTTTGGAAGTAGTAAATAAATTTCTTAATAAAGTTATAAATGGTAATACGTTTAATAAACTTATTTCGGCGCTTAAAACTATTACAAAACTTTGCGTAGATTTGTTTACAAATGTACTTAAGAAAGCCGGTAATATACTTGAGAAATTAGTCGGATATTTAAAAGACATTTGGGACTGGCTTGGATCTAAATTATCGCCTTTATTCCACAGTATTTTAGACTTTGTTGAAAAGCACACTGATACTGTAATGGAGACCATGGCTGACGGTATAGATCTTGTATCAGATGCTTTTGATTGGCTTATACAGAAATTTAAAGACGCTAAGGATTGGTTTAAGAATTTTATTAGCGAAATTACAGGAACTGACTTCAAGACTTTAAACGAAGATCTTAAGAACTTAGGATCTGGCTTTATTGAAGGAATGTCTGGTGTTGGTTCGAGAACGCTTGAAGTAACAAAGAAATACGCTAGTAGTGTATTTGATCCAAATAATAAGGCTAGCATACCGTATTTAGTAAATGAACTTAAAGGATCTGAAACAGCGATAGAAGGTGCTCAAAAAGCTATCGGTTGGATGGGTAACGCATTGTCAAATCCTATTCGTTTCGTATTTGACATGGTAGGAGCTATCCTTAATACTGACCTTAGTAAAGCAGCAGATCTTATTTGTAATTTCATTGAAAGAGTATCCGGAGCTATAGCAAAAGTTACTCCTGCTGCTATGGAAATAGTCGGTAAAGTAATAGATGTATTAGCTTGGGTTGTAATTCATGCTATCGATCTTATAAAGAAAATTGTAAGTTTTGCAGCTGGAACTATAACTACAACAGGTAGTACAGTTTTAGACAAAGTATTAGATGCAGTAATTCTGATTTTGCAAGTGCTACTTTATGCAATCATAACAATTTTTGAAATGGTTGCTAAAATAGCGAATTTTATTACTCCATACGTTCTTACTCTTATGGACTATATTGGAATTATAGTTCAGAAAATGCTCAATAAAATTACAGAAATCGTAAAAGATTTATCGGAGCAAGATCCAAAGGAATTATTCCATTCTGCTGTTGGGCTATTGTTCTTAGTCGCTGGTATACTTGTTGTAGTTAAAGTTATTATGCTTGTATACGATGCCATCAGTCTGATCGCTGGATTTGGAGGACCGATTAAGAAGCTTTCTGTTGGATTATTATGGGTATGCGATAGCTTTTCAGGATTGCTGGATACGCTTGGTGGTTATGGCGTTCCGGGTATGATTCTATACTTTAGTTTATTAATAACTTCTATAGGATATGCTATGGCTAGTATGGCTAAAGTCGCAGAAGGATTTGCTGATCCAGAGAAGCGAGATTCGTATTTCTTAGCTATAGGAGTATGTTTCTTATTCTTTATTGGAATTATGTTAACAATGAGAATGCTCCTCAAATCTATAATGAAGCAGTCTGATCTGCTTGAAAGAGATACTTCTAGCTTTAACTTTGGCGGAGCTTTAATCGGAGTAGCTGCTATAATTATTAGTGTGGCTTTTGCTCTTACTAGAATTGTTGATACTGTAGGACCGGATAATATTGATGCTGTAGAAATAGCAGCATTATGCATTATTGGTATTATAGCATCCTTAGCATTGTTCCTTAAAGTAGTTGCTGGTGATGGAGAGTATTCGGCAAAGAATGTTCTTAAAAAGGGCGAAGGCTTTGGCCGAATGGTTTCAAAATCGGGGACAACTTATGAAGGAATAGCTTCTGCTGTTAGAGGATTGGCTACAGGTTTAGCTATTATTATGCTAGCTATGGGCTTTTTAGCTAAGACTCTAGATAATATGTCTGATCCAGATCTAATTTGGAAAGTATTTGGTGTTGTAGAATTATTGCTTCTTACTTTAGGAGCTTTTGTTATTGTGTTAAATAAATTATTTACAAGTACAGAATATAAGAATATTAATAAGCTTAAAGATAAAGGCATGAAGACCAATTTTACTAGAAATGGCGGAAGTTCTACAGGAGCAAGTTTCTTGCAATCAGCAGGACTTGTAGCTCTTATCTATGGAATCATGTCATTTGTTGTAGTAGTAACAACAGCAATAGTTTTAGCTGCAGTAATTATAGAAAAAAATGATATTTCTATGGGAACAGTAGCGGCTATAGCTGGAATTATTGTTGGTATTATGGTGGCTTTAGGTTTTGTTATGTGGCTAGTAATGAAAGTCGCAGATGAGTCCGATAAATGGGCTATAAAAGCATTCCTAAAGAAGATAGCTAAAATGCTTTTAATTTCATTAGTCTTCACTACATTTGCTATTGTCATGGCTGTAATTTGTGGTTCTGTAGCAAGTTTAACGGCTACTATTGCTGCTACCGAGGTCGATGACGAAGAAGGAGATGCTGATAGTGTAGGTAAAAAAGATAGTGGTAAGCAAAGCCCATTAACTAGAGCGTTTAATACAATATTAAACCTTTTAGGAATAATGTTTGCATTTGCTGGAATTGCTATGATTCTTGCTAAATATATAGACGCTGCTAATCTAGCTGCTGTTGCTGGTGTATTCTTAAGTATGGCTATTATGATTAAAGTTATTGCAGCTGCAATCGTAGCTATGGTTGTAGAATTTGCTATAATTCCAGATAAAGCTATAAAAGAAGCAGTAGGTTCAATGGCTATCATTCTCGGATTAATAATGGCATTAGCAGTAAGTTTAGCTTTGATTGGAATGTTCTTAGGAGGCGGCTCTGGCTATGAAGGAGCTGCTATGATTACTGCTATTGGCGCCGCTATTATGCTTATTTCAGCTGGAGTCTGGTCATTAGCAAAAGCATTAATTGCTCTTACTGCTGTTTGTGCAGGAGGCGCTTTTGATGATATGCTCGACGCACTTGGCGTTTTAGGTTTAGCATTAGCTGGTATATTAGTATTTGTATTAGTTCTATCATTAATTGGTTATGCATTTGGAGCTGGCTTTATAACTATAGCTATTGGCTTAGGTATACTAGTTGCAGCAATTTTGGCACTTGACTTAGCTATTTTGCTTCTTGTTCCTGCTGTTGAATTAGCTACTAATTATTTAGTAGATAAAGAAGAAGCAATATCAGCAGCATTTATAGCTATAGGTTTGGCTATCGGATCGGCTCTTGGCGGTATCATAGTAGGTTTTGTTCAAAGTATTGCTAATGCCGCTCCTATGATAATTGATGCTTTAATAAGTTTGTTAACGACAGTAATTAAGAAATTAACAGCTTGGCTTGAAGAACCAGAGACGGCTAGAATGTTTGCTGAATTCTGGTTTGCATTATTAACAGCAACTGTTAACGCTATGTTATATTTTGGTTCTCTTCTTCTCGTTCAGATTGGCGAATGGATAAGTCTGTTATGGAATTGGCTTGCCAATAATGTAATTAAACCTATCGACGCTTTTATTAAGAGAATTAGAGATAAAATAGTTAATGCTTTCTTAACTGCTCTAGATTTTATTCTTTGGCCGTTTAAGAAGCTTATTCAATTAATTCGTAAATTATTTAAATGGGATTCTCCTTCTGGATTATTTGAAGATTTAGGTAGTTCTATTATGCAAGGTCTTCTTAATGGTGTCAAGAAAGGTTGGGATGCAGTTGTTGGCATTTTCCAAAGTCTTGTAGATTTTATTAGCAGTATATTCGAAAATGGTCTTATTAATACAGTCGAAAATAGTATTGAAAAGGCCCTTAATAGCGGTAAGACTCTAGCAGAAAAAGATCATGAAAAAGCAGTTCAAAGAGAAGAGAATTTAACTAAAGATGTTCTTAATAATAGAACTAAAGGATATATAGATGTAGCTCAAGAATATATTAGATTATATAAAGCAGTTAATCAAGGATGGTATCGTGATAAATCTGAAGAAGAGGCTGCTCGCAAACGTCTTAAAGAAATGGAAGAGTCTACAACTTACTATTCAATTCAAGGCTTTAAACAATTATCGACTGGTACTAAGAATCAAATATATAATCATATGAAAGATTTAGGATATTGGACATCTGCTGGTTTCTTACAGGGTATTTATGCTAATGGAGATCCAGAACAAATAGGTTCTAAATACATGAATGAACTTATTGATGGTAATAAGAAAGCCGCTGATATTCATTCTCCTTCTGGTGTATTTGAAGGTATTGGTACTAATATTGTAAATGGACTTAAGAATGGTATAGACCTTAGTTCTATTAAAGATCTAGGTAGTGAAATGATGGGCAGTCTTACTGAAGGTTTTACTGATAATCTTGGAGGATTGACTGATATTACTGGTGACATGTCAAATATGATTGACACTAGTAGTATGATGCCCGATATGTCTAGTATGACTACTCAGTTTGATGGAAGTAGTTTAAATGTCGGTACTTCAAGTATGTATGGAAATACAGGCCTTACAGACATTGGTACTATGGATAATTATATGAATACTGATAGTCTTAATATTGGTAGTGTAGATTCTCTTGGAGGAAATCTTGATGCATATACGTCAACACAAAATGCTCAGTATGCTTCTTCTGCTGTTGACTCTGCAAGTACTGACATTGTGGAGCAATTAAAGAAGATGAACGAGAATCTTCTTGCTTGGCGTGAAGCATCTAGTAAGACTGAAATTTATATGGATACAGGTGCACTTGTTGGTGAAGTCGTTGAACCTCTCGATAAAGAGCTGGGTAAACGAGCTAATCTTAAAGCGAATCGAGGTGTATAAATATGTTTCACTCAGTGACCATTTGTGGCAAGAATTCTTGGACAGATTACCATATGGTTCCGGTGGATGGTATTTATCTCCCGCCTCCACCTGAACTTAAAACTCAAGAAATAGAATTAGTAGCAGCTGATAGTAAAATCGACATTTCTACTCTACTTACTGGTTATCCGGTGTTTCAGAATAGAACTGGAAGCTTAACGTATTATTTACTAGAGCCTGCCGATTATGATTCATTTGCTAATGTTGGCGGAACTCAAAATGTGGACGATTTTCCTTCTGCTTACGATGTATATACACAATTAATGTGTGATCTTCATGGACAGTATGGAAAAATGTATTTCGAAGATGACCCCGAATGGGAATATGAGGGACGCTTTACTATTGATTCATTTGACTTCGATTTACGAAGAAGCGTAACTATTAACTATGATGTTAAACCTTATAAGATGAAGAGGGAAGTTAGTTCGTATACGCTTAATGGACTAGGAGGAGACCCTATAACATGGAATTATTATCCATCTTCTGGTGGTCTTACTCCTAGCGAGTTAGGCTATAGACCTACAAATCCTTCTATTACAATAACTGGTTTACAATCTGACGAAACTTGTAAGATACGAATCTGGAAACCTGACTCGGCTGGCAATTATACTGCCGCTACTCAATACTATATTGATAGAATTATAGGAGGTAATGAAACGAATAAAGTTTATGCCGAATTTTTATTCTACAAAAACTGCCGTTTCTGCTTCTTAGGCCCTAGCGGGTCTTCAGCAACATTTACATTTAATCAAGGGAGGTTCTAAATGTACACGCTTTGGATTAGAAATACTAATGATTCAACCTTCGAAGATATGTGCATTTATAACGATGAGAGCACACTCGAAGAGTTTAAGATTGAGAGTGCTTCTCTTAGTCTTGAGGAAGGTTCTGCTGGTTCTCTTTCTCTTAGACTTCCCGTTTCAAATGATGGTTATGAATTTTTCGAGCTTTTTGCGACGGAAATTACAGTGAAGAAACAAGGGGCCGTCTACTGGATGGGGCGGCTCCTAAACTCTTCTGAAGATTTCTATGCAAATCTCGGCTTAACATTCGAAGGAACTTATAATTACTTAATGGATACGGTTGTTCAACAGTATCATTTTGTAGGCCAACCTAGTAAATGGGCTAGACTTATGTTAAGCTATCATAATAAAGACCATGCATCTGCTGGAGAGTTTTGGAAAGTTATTCAGCCGGGTGTAATTAATTTTAATGATGGTTCATTAAATGAAGATTTTTATAGTGACTATGAAACTGCTCTTGATCTTATTAATAATGTATGTGAAGGCTGGAAAGGTCATCCGAGTTTTAGATACGAGCAGAGAAGTTACGTTGACTGTATTACTATTGTTGATGGTGTAGAAACAACAGAAAGAATTAATTATGATAAGCCTTATTGGAATTTGATACTAGACATAAGCTACGAATATGATACTAGCGGAAATCTTCCAACAATTACATTTGGCGAGAATCTTGAAGATTACACTAAAGAAAATAACGTAGATGAGCTTTGTACTGTCATTATTCCTAAAGGTAAAGCATACGATGATACAGAAACTGCAACTGTTGTAGCTTCTTTTGGACCGGGACAAACTCCATTAGAGTATCAGTTGCCTATTGAAGGGCTAGATTACTATAGAACTATTTATCGATTAGATGGGACTATTTACTTAGTAACTACTGATACAGACATGCTATCTCGGTTTGGTTTGGTGTGTAAGGTTATAGAATTTAGTGATTGTACAGATTTCAATCAACTTAAGTCCTTAGGGCAACATTATCTTGCAGAACAGAAGTGGATAGGAACAACGATTACGATTAAAGCAATCGACGCTACTTTACTTGGTATAGAGGATGTTACTGAAATCAAAATAGGGAAAGGTGTGAAGTGTTATTCAGCACCTCATGGCCTTGACCATACTTATCCATGTACCGCAATTGAAGAAGATCTGCTTAATCCGGCTAATACCACTTTTACTCTTGGAATTAAAGACGACAAATACATGTCTGACTCGTCTAGACAAGCAGATAATGATCTTAAAGAATTGATTATCGAAAGTAGAAAGAAAGAAAATTTAATAAAAAAGAATACAAATGATGCAATAAAGAATTCATTTAAAGATCCTACTATTTGGACTAATAGCGAATTAATGGCAGCTGTTGATGAAAAAGTTCGCGTAGGTGTATCTACGGCTGAATCAGTTGCTACAGGTGATGCTAAGAAAAATGCTTTAACATTGCTTAATATTTATGATTCAGATGATAATCCAAATAATAAAGGATACGTTCATTTTAAGAAAACTAATCAGGATCATTATAGCCAGACAGATACAGACGATCATATTTATGAGATTTGTATATCTGATACTTTTGATTATACAACTGGCAATGTTTGGAGATGGAATAAAACTGGTTTGTATTTTATTGAACGAGGGACTTATAATCAGAATAAAGATTCATATATTAACGATCCGGAACATAACCCAAGTGGATACCAGAATGAAACAGGCACACTTAGAATAGGTATTACTGCTGATGGTTCAATCGTAGCAGATCGAATTTCAGTTGGTAAACTTGATGCAGGTATTATCCGAGCTGGGTATTTAACTTCTCAAGATTACTTAGTAGAATACGGCGGAAGCGGTAATATACAAGACGCTAATTTCTTGTTAGACATTAATAATGGTATCATGACTGCTAAGACGGGCACGTTGATATTTAATAAGTCTACTGAGTTAGATGGTTGGCAAGGTACTGAGCATGCAGGTCATTCTAGCTTTGTGTATTTGTCTAATCTTACGACTGGAGAATTAGCTACTTCATTGGGCGAACCTACAAAGGGCTGGATGTATGTATCTGGTCAAGCATCTAGAGATTGGATGATGATCATCGGATCTAACTTTGGTGTAGATAAATACGGTCGTGCGTTTATGCGTGAAGGAGTTATTGGAGCTACTGGTGGATTGTGGAACTTAATGTTCTTCAATGATATTTCTGTTAATATTCAGTGGGTTCAAAGATCTGAAAACTTAGCAGAGTTGCAGTATAGGGTTTCAATTAATACTACAGGTGCTAGACCGGTTGGCGCACAAGTAAAAGCGGCTGATATTTATGATACTGCTAAAGAGCAGCTAATTTGTCGTTGGAGATTAGCTAAATACAATTCTAATCATCAGCTTGAATTCTTTTCGCCATTGTTTAATCTTAGCCCTCCTGCGGGTAATGACTCTTACCAATATGAGTGGAAGTATTTTTCTACTCCTATTACATATGCAGGAACAACAGATCAAGCTAGAGAATATTATAATGATATTTATTATAAAGGTGTTTTCTTCCCTGTTTACTACTCGCTTGACGATGTAACAGAAAACCCTGATTATACTCAAGATAACCATAACTTTATTCTTGTATCTAACAGAACTGGTGGCGATATTCAGATCACTGGTGGAACAGCATCTAAACCAGAATATACTTGCTATAGTAACTCAAGATACGTTCCGGGTATAATGGACAACTATGATTCAGTCCGTATTGGATCTGGGTATTTGTATTGCGGAGATATTGGTACCGATTCTAGTTTTAGTTTAAATGCCATTAATAGAACAGCAACAGTTGCTAATGTACTTAGAGATGACTGGAGATTTACAGTAGGTTCAAGATGCGGTGTAACAAGTAATGGTACACTATATTGTTATGGTGCTATTCTTAATAATGTTACTGCCTCTGGTACAGTAGCTGCACGAACATTGGACTCTGATATTGTAGGTGGAGTTCGTATTAATTCTGAGCATGCTATAAGTGGTACTGTGTATCAGTTTAATATTCAGCTTAGACTAAGTTATGGATATGGTAACGATGATCTTTACATGTATCTTTCTTCTGCTGGTTATGATGATGGAGAAGGTCATCATTCTATAATGCCGCAGCCTGATTCATCAGTAACAGGAAAGATACCTCAAGATCAATTTTACGATGACATTAAGCTTAAAATAACAATAACTTCGCATTTTCAAGTAGCAGGGCAGGCAACTACAGATACTAAAGTTAGGTCGTATGAGGTAACTTATTATAAGAATCAAACTACAACTTGGACTGACGCTGGTTCTCAGCCCCAATATGTTCATCTTGCTACTGGCGTTGATTGGAAAGAGCCTCCTTATTCAGGACTGATATTTACTCATCTTACAGGTGTTATCGAGATGATGAACGAACGTTCTGGAGAAGACGTTAGGCCAACATGGACGATGTCTAGTTCTAACATATCTACTGCAGGCTATGATGCTACATCTACAACTGGTCAGTTCACAGTACAAAAAATAGCAGCTGATAATACTAGACCTTGCACAGATTTTGGTAGTAGAGATATATTGACAAATGGATATTTAGGTGGCCCTATTTCGAGCGACTATATTTCGCATGCCTATATTTCTACTATTCATTATTCTAATTTGGATCAAACGTCTAGTAGACTTTACAAAACAGACATTAGGAATTTGCCTGATATTTATGATAGAGTCTTTGACGATCTTCGTCCTGTAAGCTATATGTATAAGAACGACGAGCGTAAAGTATACCATACTGGGTTTATTATGGAAGAAGTTGGTGATATTTTAACTAAAAATGGAGTAACACCTATGCAATTTGGTGCATATAACCCTAATGAGAACGGTATTGGAGGAGCTTTAAATTACATTGACTTTATTGCTCTTAATACAAGGCAAATCCAGAAACTTAAAGAAAGAATCAGAGAATTAGAAGAAAGATTGGATGAGGTGGAACGAAATGAAAATTCAAGCAACACTTAGAGAAGTTAACGACAGTTTTCCGTACTTCAAGCAGCTCGTTAACGAGAAAATGTCTTACGAAGTTGGTTATCAGATCTACGTATTGAGCGAAAAACTTGACAAAGTACTAAACTATCTTCGTGAGAGAGCTACAAAAGAAATAGCAGGGCTATCTGAGGCGGAAGCCAATAAGAAAATCTCTGATATTTTAGAGACGAAAATCGAGATTGACGCAGAACAAATTGATCGAGAGAAGTTCTTTAATGCACTTCCGACTGATATTTCGCTGCCTCCTATAGCTTTCTCGATGATTAGTTTTGCTTTGACGCCGTCGGAATCGAATGATTCTGAAGAGGCTTTCAAAGTTATCTAGCTAGACCTCCCTCGGGGAATACGGGTCCTCCTATACTCACCCATACTAGGTACTGCGGATTGTTCTCTGCGGTACCTAGCTCGCCCCGAGATCAATTCCTATTATTTTTTCGCGGTATCTACATACACTATAATGAGGAGAATAGAGGACTTTGAGTCACAGGGTAGTTAATTGCTACGCCGAACGAAGTCGGCAAATATGGCCAAATAAAGGGCCCCCTATTCTAGGCCTCAAAAAGTGAGTTTTTAATAAAATATAGCGAGGGATTGAGCTCCCGACGGGTTGAGCTCTCCCCCTATATTTTTTTCGCGGTATCTACATACACTATAATGAAATAAATAAGGTTTTGGTAGTTTTAAACCTGAAAAACTGCCATAAGAAAGGAGTTCTTATGACGAACAATATGAACGAGAAATTCTATAATGTGGTTAGAATTGGCCACGTTAACGACTCCGTTACGGAGTTGAACAATGCGAGAATCGTCTCGCGAGAACCGGTTGAGTATAGACCGGAAGGTACCGTAAAGAGGTATCGTGTAGAGTACGCAAGTGGGCGTACGACTGAGTACTTCGGAATGTGGGGTTCCGAAGACGAAAAGTAAGATATATAGAAAGGAGGTCTAATAGGAGTTGGAAACAGCTCCTATAGATTTTGACATATTTTTTCGTGGCATCTACAATGCCTCTAATGAAGTATAATAAAGAGCTTTAAGAAAGGAGGAATTGTATGCTATATTATACGGATCATGCGATACAACGCTCAAAAGAGCGTTATGGCTACGTCATCTCTGGAAGGGAGATAGACGAAAAAGGAAAACGTAAAGAAAATTTCGAAGAAGGCTCGAGAATACGAGTTTACTTCGATAAACACGAAGACGAACAAACTATTTTAGTTACGTTTAAAAATAAATTTTACGTAACAAAAAAAGGAAGAATTTTAACCACTTATCCTGTTCCTAAGAAGTATAGGAGCAGTGCAGTGGTTGGGGCATAGCCCCTTCCTTTTTGAAATTTTGACATATTTTTAAGGAATGTAGGAGACGCGGAATCTACATGCTCTATAATGAAGAATATAGAGTAAAGATTTTGACATATTTACATTAAAAACGCGTTAAAATCCACTCTCTTAATGGAGAGAGTAGAGTGGAGTACCACGCTGAATGGTGTAATGGGTAACACACTGTCAGAGGCATGTTTATGCAAACGACAGAGTCGCTAGTTTCAAAGCTAGCTGAATCTCTCTATATTTTTTTTTCGCGGGATCTACAGTGACTATAATGAAGGGAATAGAAACCCTATCATAAATAAAAGGAGACAAAAATATGAAAAAGACTAGAAAAGAAATTGAACACCTTATCGAGGTAGTCAAAAGAAACAACGTTAACGCTAGTGAAGGCGTTAAAGAATGGAACAAAAGAATCATTAAGAAGCTCTACGAAGAGCTTAGAGAGGCTGAGTAATCTCAGCTTCTTTTTTTCGCGTTAGAAACACCTCGCTTAATGAAACTAAATAGTTTCGGAAAGGAGGATTTGTATGTTTATACTAATCGCTATAGTATTGCTAGTAATGACAATAGCGTACTGCGAGAAAGTAGAAAAAGAAATAAAAAAGGAGGAACTAAAAGTTTTACAACTTAGGGAATATTTTAACCTAAGACAATTAGAAAAAGGAGAAATAATATCTGCCAAAGAGGCAGAAAAAGATGAAATGATTAAAGAAATATGGGAAGAGGTAAAGGCTTCGGATTAAGATCCGGGCCTTTGGCCTTTTTCGCATTATAAACATGGCCTATAGTGAAACTATAATGATATTTCGAAAGGAGAACAAAAATGAATGTATCAGTAGTAAAGTACGACGGAATAAATTGGAATGGTCAGTTAATACCACTGAACATTTCCGAATGTTGGAATTGGTTAATTACTAAAGGGTGGATTGAAGATGTTGATAAGTTCAAGAAAACCCAAGGAAAATATTATACTTATTATAAAATAAGTGTAATCGGTTATAGATGGAAAGACGTAATTTCATCAGCTAATATTGATGAATATTATGTAGCTTATGATTATTCAAATATTTGTAAAGTTATAATTAACTTTGCTTTAAAAGCATTGTTAATGAATCTTAGTTATGAAGAGGCTGAAATACATTGGACTGTCGATGATTACGGCGGTACTAGATGTGTAGATGTTATTAAACTTTCAGGTGGAGAATTAGTAAGACAGACTTTTTAAAAAACAAGGTTTAGGGCGCAAGTCCTATTCCTTTTTCGCGATAGAATCAATACATATAATGAACCGTAATAGTGCGGTGTATAGAAAGGACATAAAATGGAATTTATTGGATGGCTTTGGATGGTTCAGGTATATTGGACCAGAGTTGATGACAGAAGCAATAAGTCGTTTAATGCGACGGTATTTAAGAATGTTGAAGAAGCTGTTAAGAACTTTAAGCAGCTTTCAAGAGAAGCAATTGATGATTTAGCCAAAGGTTATGAGGGCTATATCGAGTTGTACCGCGTTAATGCGGAGACACAGGACTATCAGTTAATATGGGAATCACATTATGATGTGATGACTGAAGGAAAAATAAGTTGAGGCGTAATGCCTCTTCTTTTTTCGCGATAGGATCCGCACCTATAATGAAACTATAATGATATTTCGAAAGGAGAAAATATATGAATATTTGTTTAGCGGTTATTTTTGGAGTCATTGTAGGTTGGATTTCAATTGTTGTATTTAGTTATGCAATTTGTAACAAGTATGAAGTTGAAAGCTATGATAAGAAAGAGATCGCTGATATGAAGCGATTTAGTAAGAAAAATGGTGGTATAAAAGCCATCAATAGCATGTATGAATATTGCTATAAAGAAATGACGGATCGAAAGATTGATCCTAAGGCAATTTTGATTGTGCAAGAAGGATATAACCTTGCACTAGGTGATATTGAATATAAGAAAGATGAGGCGTAATGCCTCTCTTCTTTTTTCGCGACAGAATCATGCTCCTTAATGAAACGGTAATAGTGCCGTGGATATTTAAGAAAAGGAGACAAAATGAGAGAATTTTTAAGTAGTTTAGATCCAAACAAAGTGTTTTGGATAGTAGCAATAGTCTGCTTTTTATGCGGACTACCAATTGTAACAGTTATTATGCTGTTAATCAGATTTTGTTGCAAGAAAGTAACAAATAGTGGAGAGTAAAAGAAAGGAGAAACGTATGAAAAAGAAAATTAAGACGTTTTTACTGAGAGTTTTGAATTACGGCATTTTCTTTGGTGGAGCATGTATGCTCTCACTGGGATATGTAATTTGTGATGCGGCTATTGAGGCCGCTGGTGACAAGTAACCTTAAAGGGGGTCTGGAAACAGGCTCCCTAAGATTTTGACATATTTTGTTAAAATTTCGCGGTAGAATCATACCATTTAATGAAGCGGATAATGGTGTCCGTGGAATCACAAACAAAAGGAGAAACAATATGGAAGAGAACAACATGAACAATGTAAACGAGAACGTTGAGAACGAGCAGAACACCGGTCTTAGCACCGGGGAGAAGGTAACAGTTGGCGCTATTGGCGCTGCTGCAGTTGTGGGTCTTGTGACCCTCGGAAAGCTTGCCTATGATGGAGGCAAGAAGGGAATTGGCTGGATCAAGGCCAAGATTAAGGACCGTAAGAAGGAGGCGGTCATTGTTGAGGAAGCTCCCGCAGAGGAGCCTACTACGCCGGATAAGCCTGAGTAATCAGGCCCCGTTATACGAGTGTAGGAGTTGGAAACAACTCCTATGCTCTTTTAAGATTTTGACATATTTTCGCAATAGAATCATTACCTATAATGAACCGTAATAGTGCGGTGCAAAGAAAGGAGAAAATAATGATAGGATATGTAATTATTGGAGGCTTAATAGCCTCAAGTATAACAGCTTATTATGCAAAAAAGCGAGAACAAGAGAACAAAGAGTTCGAAAAGCAAATACAAAAAGATATTGAAAACATACTTAAGGATTGTTGTAATCCTAAACTTTTTGTAGAGGACGATAAGGCTTCGGATTAAGATCCGGGCCTTTGGCCTTTTCGCAGTAGAATCAATACCTATAATGAACCGTAATAGTGCGGTGTAAAGAAAGGATGATATTTATGGCAACATTGAGAAAGAAGCAAATGTTGGTTGGCCAGTTGGCCAATGCTATGTGGTCGCAGTTTGACCATGCAAATGAAGTTGATCCGAACGATAATTCGGATGAAACCTTGACGCAGTATGTCAAGGAGCGAATTAATATCGCAAATAAAATTGCTATTTTGAAGGAAGTAGCAGAGGTTGATGATACCGAGCTGGTTGGTATCATGAAGGCGATCTGTAAGCAGTGGATCGAGAAACAGAATGAGGTTGGGGCATAGCCCCTTCCTTTTTAAGATTTTGACATATTTAGGAGGAAATATGAACGCAACGCAAATCGTGTGCTTAATTGGTATAATGATTATGTGCTTTTTAATTGGCAGAGCTACGAGACGATGGAAAGTACCTATTATGGGAACACTGATATTTACAGATAATGATCCAAAATTGCAGTTTAAGTGTACTAGTTTTAAAGAGATTCAGCAGTATAAGTATATTGCGATTGAAGTAAAATCGCGGCAGAATCAATAAGTATAATGAAAGGCATGATGTATGTGCCTTATATTTTTAAAAACGAAAGGAGAACAGTATGGAAAGAGAGAATATTGCATTGGAGGATGCAACAGTACAAGTAGTTAAGTCTCTGCAGGAAATTGTGGAGAATGAGATGCTCGCCTATCAAAAGGCGAAGGATGACGATGAAAGGCGTCTACATGAAGCTAGAATTAAAGATCTGGCTAAACAGATTAACGATCTTAGAGGGACTAAGGTCGGAAGTGATGAGCTCTATATTGAGCTTGAGAAGCTGAGGGCAACTTCAGTAGAGAACAAAAAGAACCGTGTATTTGACGGTATCAAGACAGCTTTTGTAGCTGGACTTGGTTTATTTGGAACTCTGCTTGGGATTAAGGCAAGTAGAGATAACATGAAGGTTCTTTCCGAGTATGAGAAAGAACACTACGTCGCCACAACAGGCGAAAAGAAAGCACTTGAAAGTGCGATCGATGTAACTGGAACCATTAGAAAGATTGAAAGTGGTTTCAAGAAGTAAGATTTTGACATATTTAGGGGATCTGGAAACAGGTCCTCTAAGTCTTTAAAGATTTTGACATATTTTATAGGAGGAACAACTATGTGGAGTTTAATTGGTTTAGCTGTATCTGCAATTGGCGTGTTTGTTGAGTATATGGGCGATAAAGAAGAAAGAGAAGAGCAGGATAAAGAGATGAATGACCTGCGCGATCGAATCGAAAAGCTCGAAAACGATAGGAGGAACGATAATGAACGTCGCTAAAGTTTTTAAGAAAGTTAAGAATGCTGTATTCAAAGACAAAGCAAAGACTTTGACAACTGTTAACTGTGTTGGCGTTATTGTTACGGCAGGAGTTTCGTTTAAGTCTGGTATGAATATTCAAAAGAAAATCGATGATGGAACTCTTGAAAAGAAAGATGTAGTTAAGGAATTGCTTCCGGTTGTTGGATCTGTAGCTCTTACTGAATTTGCAGGTATTCGTTCGTATAAGACTAGTGCAAAGTCGATTGCCGATCTTACTCTTGGGCTGAATCAGGTTAAGCAGGAGTATGCAACTATCGAAAAGAAGATGCGCGAAAGCTTAGGAGACGAAAAGACCGAAGAGATCAAGAAAGAAGCTATGAAAGATATTCAGGACGAAAAGGTCTCTACAACTCCTGATGCAACTGGATATTTCTGGTTTAGAGATGAGTTTACTGGAGCTTGTTTCTATACGAGAGAAAAAGATATTTGGCAGGCATGGAGTAAGACTCTTGTCAGAATTAAGTCTGGCGAAGAGGTTGCTTTAACTGACTTCTATTACGACATTGAGCGTAAGGATCAGTGCGGAACTTACAACTCTATGATTAAAGAGTTTGGATGGGACGGAGAAGACATTGTCGACAGAAGAGCTTCTATTAGTACTGAAGGAGCAACACTTATGGACAATGGCTATCCTTGTAAGCGAATTAGTTATCCTACAGCAAAGCCGCATAAGCTGCTTGATAGGAGGTACAGTAGATAGAAAGGAGTCTAGTATGTGCGCTAGAATTCAGCTTTCACCACCTTGCAAAAATTGCGAGGAACGGCATAAACTCTGTTGGAGTGAATGCGAGAAGTATAAGGAATGGAAGACGGAACATGACGAGGCAAAGGCTGATATTTACAAAGACAAGTATAATCGGCTAAGTCTAGACAACTTTCAAATTGAAGGACGTAATAAGGCACTTAAAAAGAGAGGTAAATAATGAAAAGATATTTCGCTCTATTCTCGTGTGTATTTGTGTTTGTTTTAGTATACTTAGTTATGGTCAATAAGCCAAAAGAGACTGATATTTCGCCAACAAGTACTCCTACACCAACAATCGAGCTTCATTTAACTATTCTTCCAAATGAACCTACACCAACGGTGACTGATATTTTGTCACCAACCCCAACTATGACGGTAAGTCCTACTCCTTTCTTTACGGTTGCTCCTAGTCCAACTCCAGTGCCTACTAGCACACCAACGCCAAGTCCTAAGCCAACTAAGACTCCTACACCGAAACCTACCAAGACTCCTACTCCAAAGGTAGTCAAGGAAGATCATTCGTATAAACCATTGGAACGCTATACAATGTTGACAAAGAAAACGTCAGCTCAGTATAAGCTTCAGCAGGTTGCAGTAACGAATGAGCATGGGTTTAGAATGTGTAAAGATCCTAATGGCGAATGGCGTTATTGTGTTGCTATGGGCACTGCGTGGGCAGGAGGTCATCCTAAAGACATTGGTAGGTGTATTGATATTTATATGGAAAATGGAGCAGTACTCAAGTGTTGCTTAGGAGACGTCAAAAGTACAGAGCGTTATGGGAGGAAACATAATGACCTTGTCGAATTTATTGTTGATATTTCGAAGGTACAGGAGATTGTTAAAGCGCATGGAGACGCTTCTTACGAATCTCCTGATTTTGTTGGAGAGGCTTCAAAAGTAGTTGCTTATGAAGACTTGTTTATAGAATTTTGACATATTTTCAGTTCGAACGAAGTGAGAATTGTAGTTTAATTTAACTGTTTAAAAGGAGAAAAACGATTATGAAAACTGTTGATTATGCTGTAAGAATTGCTAATGTTGCTGGTGCTACTCCTAATGCTAGAAGAATTCAGTTTGTGTTTGGACCTAAATGTAGAATCCCTAAAGATGCTAAGTATGTAGAGATTTCTCTTGTTATGGGTCGTATTACGTTTAAGTTCATTAACGAAAAGCCGGAGCATTCTAGAGTTGGTGTTAAGAGAATTTCGAAGCTTACTTGGAAGGGTTCTAGCACTATGCCTTTTGCCAATATCTCAGACCAGAAGACCATTAAGGACTACGAAGGCTGGGAAGGCGAGTATATGGACGTTTGCAGGTATATGGATGATAATAATATCGTCAAGAACAGTATGTTCTATCTCAAGAACGATATGAGACACGCCTATACGAATTATTATAAGAATTCCTCTGCTATTGTAACGCATAAGGAGCCTGATATTTCTGAGGAGAAGCCTGTGGAAAAGAAGAATCTTGGCGAAGATCTAGTTAAAGCAACTAACGATGTAATTAATAAGATTACATCTAATTTCATTCCTACTACTCTAGCAGCTATGACTCCTAAGCCTGATATTTTGCCTCCTATTGAGGACGAAGAGGATGTGCTTTGCAAGGCTATTCTTGATGAGGCTGGCATCTGCTGCCAGAATATGCAGGCTAAGGTTTCTGACCTTCTCGAGTATCGGCTTAGGAAACGCGAGTTGAGTGTTTCTGAGGCTGAGGGTAATGCCGAGTTCAATAAGATCGTCGTAAAGTATATTCGTTTGTACAACGCTATCGAGGATCTTATGAAGAACGTTCGCCATACTTGGGGTGATGGTAGAGGTCTGTACGATAAGTACAAGAAGACCAAAGAGGACTATCCGAATATGAGCGACGAAGATGTAGCTAAGTTCCTTCATGTGACTCCTGAGATGTTGTTGGAGACGAAGGAGGCTATCGAGAGAATTCTCGAAGATACGAAGGATCGGGTTAAGATTGGTTTCAACATGGAGGGCTGATATTTATGGACGATGATTACAAATGCTATAAATGTAAACAGTATAACCGTATAGCTCATTCGTGTAACTCTAGGATTGGTTGTCTTGAAGAATCAGATCCCTCTGACTTTGAGGTCGGGGGGACTGATATTTTCGAGAGAAGTCCTGAAAGTCATAAGACCAGACGAGAGCACTTTAGAGACTTGTCTGATCGGGACTTAGCTATGTTTATTTGTAGGTATGTAACGAATAAGTGTCACTTTTGTTCATACCACAAGCAATGCCCAAGAGGCGGAAGTGAAAACTGTTTAAATGGTATACAAAAATGGTTACAGCGGAGGGTAGGTATTTATGATGACTGATATTTCTTGGAATGAGTTTCCTAAAGTACTTCCTGCAGAAACAGGAGAGTATCTTGTTACAATTAAAGTAACAGATGTATATTCTTATGTAACTATCCGCAATTGGGGTGAAATGATCGATTTCAATGGCAAGCATAGAACCACATGGCACTTCTACGATAGCGAATGGGGTAGCATGGTTCAGAATGGTGTTATTGCTTGGCAGAAGTTGCCAGAACCGTTTAAGAAAGAGGTGGACGAATGACCGATAAAGAGGCGATTGAAGCATTGACCGATAAAGATGTTGTCAATCCGTATTTAACACTTGAAGCACTTGAAATAGCGATTGATGCGTTAAAGGAAAGGGCAGAACGCAAGACGGGTAAGTGGATAGCCGAAGAAATCGGTTTAAGGAGATATGCAATGAAATGTTCTGTATGTGGGATTATTTTGCATGAGGGTTATAATTTTGATAACGCACAAGAATACAAGAAGTACATTGATGGGTTTGGACATTATGATAAGTTTTGCCACGAATGCGGTGCAAAGATGGAGGACTGATATTTTATGGGCATAGAAGCAATAGTTATCTTTTATTTAGTCGAATTAATTCTATGTGTTATAGTACTCTTAACTTATAAACATGAAAAAGAAATTGAAATGAGCCAACAGAAGTTAAGAGAAAAGCAAGAGGAACTTATTGCAAAGCTTGAAGAGATTAACAATAAAATTAGGAGGAACTGATATTTTATGAAATACACAGCTAAAGACGCATGGGAAATGTCTCTAAAGAATAGGCATAGTACTAACATTAGAGACTATATTAATGAAGCTATTGTTCAGGCTATAAGAGAAGGTAAGTCATGGTGTATGATAATGATCGATCGAAAAACTTACAAAGATCTTGTAGCAGAGTTGAACGATAAGGATTATATTTTCTATTACAATAATGGCATGCTCACGATCTCGTGGTTTGAGGGAGGAGCTAGTAATATTTAAAGGAGAATTCTATGGATAAGATTTTATTAGTAAGAATTAATGAAGATGGCAAAAGAGAACCTTATGAAGTATGGGATGCTCAGAGAGCTAGAGTAGCAGCATTAAACATCTTTGAAATGAACGAGATTTGCAGTATTATGGATGATATTCAGTCCGAAGCTTATCATGAACTTGATAGAACTTATTGGCGGTATAATCCTGAAAAACTTACTAATAAGTCTAGAAATAAGATCATTAAGTATTTGACAAGCTTAGGATACGAGGTTAAGTATGTAAGTAAAAACATTGAAACAAATGTACAAACTTATCGAATTAACTGGTAGGAGGACTGATATTTTATGATGTATTGTAGTAAAGCATTTGAATTATCTGGAGAAGCTGTGGCTATAACTGACCTTAAGAAATTAATCGTAAGCAAAATAGAAGAAGATGTGGCAAATGGGCGAGATTACACTGCTATCGAATTTGCTGGATATTCTTCTACTGTTAGAAATGCTATTCTTGATTGGCTGCACAGCTTTAAATACAAAACTACTTTAGAAAAGTGGAATGACTCTAGAAGTGGCTGGAGCGGTGAATGGCTTAGTATTATTTGGGCTGAATTGGATGAATATGGTAACCGCGTTAAGGCCGAGTGGAAGGAGTGATATTTATGAAAAAGTTTAATTATTTAGGAAGAAATAAAAACGGTCGTTATTGCTTACTTAAGTCGGCATATTCTTTTGACGATTTAAGCAATAATATAGACAATATTGAAAGTGATGATTTTATTCATGTATCTGGCGGATGGGGCGGAGAATATGATTATCCTAATACGATTAATAATATTCTTAGTAAAAATCCTAGAGAACTTATTCTTAAAAATCCTATAAGTTTTAGTGGAGTTGATAATGACTGGGGTCACGAATATGGATGGGACTTTAACGTAATTGCGATTGTCGAAATGGAGGACTGATATTTATGGGTTTAGCATATGAATCGCCTACAATACTTGATCAGGCAAATAATTTGAAACTTGCATGTATAAAACAGATCCAACATGTTGATGGTTGTGCAGGTTGTAAATTTTGTGAGGAAGTTACGCCAGCAATAGAAATCGACGGAATCAAGATTAAATATGAGCCTCAGGTTCCAAGATTTAAATGTAGAATAGGTTATCCTAATTCATGGGTTTTGCCTAAGGAGGACTGATATTTATGCCAATATTCATAACATTGCACTATGGAGATCTTTCTTATACAGTTAATGTGGCTAACATTCTGTTTATCTCAAGAGTCGAAACTGGTAAACCATATACTGTGGTTAAGTTTTATAGAAACGAAATCTGGGTCGATGAGACTCCAGAGACAATTAAAAACATGATTCAAGCTTACGTTTTTGATTACTATAACAAATAGGAGGACTGATATTTATGGCTAAAATATTTTCATGCGATAGATGTGGAGAGTTGTATGTAATTGATCCGCCTAGTTCTTCTAATACAAACAGCTTTGGACGTAATTTAGTTATATGCCTCAGAACTAAGATTAATCCCGATAATACATTTGACTTATGCAAGAAATGCCAAAATGAGCTTGAAGATTGGTATTATAAGAAAGAACTTAAAAATGCATTTAATAAGGAGGACTGATATTTATGAGCAGCTACATGAGAACACTTGAAAGAGGTAAGATCCGCTCCCAGATGGAGGCACAGAATGTAACCAAGAAGAACAAGAAACTTAAGGTATGGTGGGATGCTTATAAGGAAGAGAAGCGTAAGTACCTTGAGAAACTTGCCGAGCGTGGTTATGTAATGGTAACTCGTAAGCAGTATGAGCAGAAGATTCGGAGGAAGAATAACGCATGATATTTAAGAGACATCTCAAAAGTTATAGTGTATCTATTAACTATGAAGACTTGTCTCAGATTGTAACTATCGTTGCCCCGTCGAGAAGAAAGGCTCTCAAAGGTGCTAGACAGCTCTGGGAGCCTTATATTTCTCAGTACGACACCGAATGGCCTGAGACAAAGAAAAGAATTAAGTATAAGATTCACGATGTAAGGAGAATAAGATGAAATTAATGGTTGAGTTGCCAGACAATATTTACAAAGAACTTACTGAAACAGCGGTAATTGTAACTGATATTTATCCGGTAACGATTGAAAGGGCATTAACAGAAGCAAAACCACTACCGCAATGTAAAGACTGCAAGCACTTTGAAACAGATGCTTTTGCTACTATTGATGGCATTCAGCTTGTTATAGGGCACGAAGTCTGTACTAAGTGGGGAGCAGGGTGTAAGACAAAAGAGGACGGTTATTGCTTTATGTTTGAACCAAAGGAGTGATATTTATGTATGGAGGATTTGAAAAAACATACAATGAGTTAGTTCAAACGTTGTATGATAAGAATCTCAAGATTAAACTTCTTGAAAAAGAGAATCAAGGACTAAAAAACGCATTAAGTATGATGAAAATGTATGTTGAAAAACTTTCTGGACAGGTTAAAGACATGCAAGAATTTTTAAAGGAGGACTGATATTTATGAAAGTTTATGCTGTTACAGCTGGATCGTATTCTGACTATCATATTGTAGCAATAACTGATGATAAAGAAAAAGCAGATGCGTTGGTTGAACTTATTAACAAGCAATGCGACAAATATGGAAATGACGACGCTTATGCCGAAGAATATGATACGAAGGACGTTGATATTGCTGTTACTCATCCAAACAGAAAGTATTTCTGCGTACGCTCATATGCCTATAATAACTGGATTATTCGATGCGGTGAGATTAGCTTAGACGAATATCTTCAGTATAGGTATCAGAGTTGTTATGTTAATGACACATGTTTTAATAATTACTGGACTTTTTACTGTTCAGCCAGAAGTCAAGACCAAGCTATTAAGAAGGCTACTGATTGGTTTGCTCAGGAAAAAGCTAGAATAGAAGGAGTGATATAATAATGAAAAGTCTTGAAGAGCTATACAAATCTATAGAACGTATTCGAAATAACAGTATTTATGGGTTACCTATGTGCAAGCTCGATGATAAGACTTATGAGTATTGTCGGAATGATGCGTTGGATACGTATAGATATTTGGCTGAGTATATGGCCGTTAAACCGGTTACAGCAAAAGAAATGTTGGAATATTCAAGGAGGAACAATAATATGTTTGACGTAAATAATAATGTTTATTTGGTAAGATGGAATAAAAGTAATGACAACCTCAATGAAGGAACTATTACACTTTTGGGAAAAGTAAGAAATGCTAGTATAACTGAATCGTGTGCACCTTATACGACTTATGCTAGTAACTCTGTTTACGTACCTCTTGCACCTATGCGTGAGATAAGATTAGAGGCTGATATTTCTGCTGAATACAGCGACACCAGTGACTTCGCACGAGTTCTTACTTGCCTTGGAGGCTACGCAAAAATGGGAATAGAGTCAGCAAAGACAAAAGCAAAAGGTCTTATTGCTTGGAATACAGCAAATAAATTCGAAATCAAGAAAGTGATATTCTCTGGACCTTGCACGATTGTCTTCTGGGCCGATGGTACTAAAACTATGGTACGCGTTCAGGGAAACGATAAGCTTGACAGAGAAAAGGGTCTCGCTATGGCTATTGCTAAGAAGGCCTATGGAAACAAGGGTAGTTATGGCAATATTTTCAAGAGATGGTTACTTGGCGAGAACTGGAGAAAGCTCGAAAGAGCTGCTGCAAAGATCGCTAAGATGGCTAAAGTAGATAAAGCATCTGATGAAGATCTTAAGAAGGCTATAGACAAGTCTAAGAAGATCATTGAGAAGTCAAAGAAAAAGTCAAATAAAAAGAGGTGATATTTATGATGGCTATAGTTACAATAGTCGATGAAGATGGCTGTGTTATAGTAGAAAATAGACGATGCGAACCACAAAAAGAATGGATTAATGAAGGAGCTCGTACTAAAACAGCCAGATTTAGTTTTGAAATCACTAGAGTATTACTTCCACAGAAAAGTTTGTTAGATGAATTTTTGAAAAATTTTGAAAAATTAACAGGAGGACAAGAGGAATGAGCGTTCTTAAAAAAGTCACTAAATGTGATATTTGCGGTAAGATAGATTGTGATTTAGATGGTAGACTTAAGATTAAGCAGCGTACTTCGTTATGGTGGGAATCTTGGATGACTAGATTCGATGTTTGTCCTTCTTGTGCCAATAAAATGAAGGAGTGGATTCGGAATCAGGTTATGGAACCGCCAAAGCCTCTTACAACTGTAACCAAAGCATTTGGCATAGGCAGAAATACAGTTATAGATGAATTGCGTGCACAAATTGCTGTTGGTAATCTAAAAGAAGAGGTTGCTAGGGATATTATAGCCCATTTGTTTAAGGAGAAACAGAATGACACTATCAAGAGCGATTGATATAATCGATAAGCGCGATCAATGCGATGAACGAGATAAGTGTACGCATTGTAGTATTCGTGATAATGATTGCTGTTATGAATGCCCTATGCATGTCACAGGAAAACAGTATAATGAAGCCGTTCATGTTGTTCACAAATTTGCTAAAGGCATTAAACGGAGGTGCGAAACAAAATGATATTTCGTAGAAAGGTAGAGGACAAGGTGGCTGAACGTGTGGCCACCAAAGTCTTCGATGATTTTTCCAAAAAGAAGTGTTGCAAGCCTATAAAGACTTCAACAATTAAAGATCTGATCAATAATCCTGATGATTATGAGCTCCTTGCCAGAGTGGAGAGCGGAGAGATTGTCATAAGGATTAGAAAGCAGGAACAGCCCAAGAATAATATTGTAGGAGCTGGCCCTGACGGAATAGTATTAAGGAGTGAAAAGCCGATGTTTGTTGCATCGGATGGAAACATTTACGTTAAGAATGAGGAGTGATATTTATGCCAATGTCATGTAAATGTATACTGGATCGCATGGTTCATAAAGGAGCTATGACTGAGAAAGAGCGAGACAAGATTTTGAGGAATCTTAAAAGTAACGAACTCACATGGCGAGATTTCGATGATGCGGCTAAGTATATGAAGATTGAAGATATTATCGAAAAAGCCTATTCAGAATTTTTAGTTTTAGCTAAAGATGACACTAGAACTATAACGGCTTTATCAGCATTTTTAGAGGTTCTAAAGAATAGAATTAAAAAGGAGATACTTGGAGATGACCAAGACTGATGGATATTCTAAAGATTCAACAGTAGGAGAAGTCCTAGAAAACATTAAAAAGAAACTCAATGATACTGAAATGAGAGTATTCTACGGCCTTATTGGATCTATGGGAGATTGCAAGATGTTCGAGCAAAAGATATTGTACTGGCGTAAGAGATATGAGAACTCTAAAGCTAAATACAATAAAATGAAAGCTGAACGAGACTATTGGAAGAACTTATTTCAGAAATGTTATAAGGAGGAACTGAATGGCAAGAATGGAACATAAGTGCTATATTTGTCAAAGTCCTGTACAAAATCATGGTACTAAATATTTAAAACAAACACTAACTTATACTAAAGACGGCATTAAAACCACTATAATTCTATGCCCAAATTGTATGATTAGTGTAGCTAATGCAATTGAAAACAAAAGAGAGATATTTGAATATCGACAAATAACAAGACACATTGCAGAAATGATTGCGCAGTGGAACCCAGTAGATTCGCAGTAGAATCAGTCACTATTATAGAAGGGATCTAAACAGGTCCTTTCTATTTTCTTTTTAAGATTTTGACATATTTATAGGAGGACCAAAAGATGTCAGAAGTTTATGATGGGTTTCTTGGATACACCTCAAGTAAAGATCCAAAAGATGTTGATTGGGGTATTCAAGTAAACAGTCACGAAACGGAATTCACTAAGCCAGACATGGTGAATCATCCACCGCACTATCAGTCAGAATCAGGTCTAGAGGTTATCGATGTAATCGATGCATTCTTGGACTGGAAGAGCGTGTATGCTGGGAATATTCTCAAGTATACACTTCGTTACAAGAATAAGAATGGCCTTGAAGATCTAAAGAAAGCACAGTGGTATCTTAACAGAATGATCTCAAAAATGGAAAAGGAGAACCAAGATGAAAACTAGTGTAAGGTTAAAGAGATTGTGGCATGGCATTAAGCACTTCGTCAAATCCAATAAGAATGATATTCTCTTTGGAGCAGGTGTGGTTACGGAAGTGGCAGCGGTCGTTGTAACGGCAAAGGCTACGATTAAGACGAAGCAAATGGCAGACATCGAATCTGCTAGGATTGAGAACTATCTCGACAATATTGAGGACGATGCAGAAGTTAAGGCTGCAAAAGCTGAGGGACGTCGTTCTATCTATCGTAATGTAACAAAGCAGACGATCAAGAATTATATTATTCCTGCGGGACTGACCATCAGTTCCATTGCTTTTTACAGTAAGTCTCACTTCAATTTGAAGCATGAGCTTGCAACCACAACAGCAGCTCTGGCAGCGGAACATGCACTGAATCAGAGGCTTCTTGCTGGAGCAAATCCGGAGACACCGGCAGCGGAGGGTGAGGAATCTCAGAATACGTCTAATGCACCATATTCTGCAGGAATTCCGAATGATCTGGAGTCTATGGTTATTCCGTCTGGTGTAATCATTTATGACAGTGACAATGGATATTATGCGGAACGCGATGGATACGCTGTGCCTACAACTGTATTCTTGAGTCCTACGTGTATGGAATTCAAGAAAGATCCATATTCTGATTACGGTCCTGACTTCGATTGGAATGTTTGTCATGTAAAGAAAATTCTTGAGGATACAGTAGCTCGGAATATTTGTCTGTTCGGTTTTGTTAATCTAAATGAAGTCAGAAAGCATCTGTGCTGCGGACGTTCTTATAAGCTTGAGGAAGCTGAGAACTATTATCTCATCTTTAATCCGGATAGAGATATTTCTGAGCAGGTTGACTTCCGTATCTATGCAGCATGCGACGAAGATGGAGCTGTTAAGACGGATTGTTTGTACGTTGATATTTTCAATACAAAGGTTCCGAAACCGGGTGATCTCAAGGAGGCTAAGCGAATTGCGATTGAGAAAAACCCATTCAAAGAGAAGTAGATATCGACGATGTCATTAATCAGGAGAGGTTCATGACAGATTCAAGTGACCTCTTCTGGTTTTGGCATAACATGATCACATTATAGGAGGATTTATATTTATGGTTACACCGCCTGTGCCGGGTTCTATAATCAAGAACGTGCAACCGGAAATAGTTGTGGAAGCTCCTAAGCCACATGGTTGGAGACGAATCAAAGAAGTCTTCATCGCTGAGGATTTGGGAACAGTCAAGGGAAAGATATTTGAAGGTGTTGTTGTTCCGTCCATTAAAGACTTCATTGTGACTATGGTATGCGATACTGTAAGCCTGATATTCTATGGCGAGAAGGCAGTTAACGCAAAACGTAAGATCACAAGTTCGTTCCTTAGTGGCAGCGGCAACAGAATTAGTTACAGTAGTTACTTTGCATCTAGTCTGAATGGCGATACTAGCATTCAGCAGAAGCTTGCTCCGAATATGGTTACAAGTTACACTGAGCCGTTATTCTCGAGCTTCGAAGATGCTAAGGATTGTCTGAATGATCTTGTTGAGATGCTTGACCAGTATCCGCAGGTTACGATTAGTGATCTGTATAGTCATTCAACAGTAGTTAAGAACGGTTATCGCAATGAAGCGGTGTATAATAAGTGGGGTTGGAAGAACTTGGGTAATGCTCATGTTACATTGACTCCTCAGGGTTATACATTGAACCTGCCGAAACCGAAACCGTTAGATTGATATTCTGGAGGGAATTTATGAACAAGGGTATTAAGATCGCTCTTAACATTCTGTTTGGTACAGGTGTTGGAGCAGCTGGATATTTTGTAGGTTACAAGAGAGGTCAAAAGAAAGCAAAAGAGTGGGCGATGGGCGAGATCAATGCCATTCTCGAGGATAAGAATAAGGAAATCGACGTCCTTCAGAGTGAGCAGATCGCAGATCTCGAGAAGCTGACTCCTGATATTTTGTCGCAGATGGAGTATGGCAAGGAAGATAAAGTAACGATTGAGGATAAGCCTGAACCTATTACACCGGCTCCTCTCGATACACAGGAGATTGATATTCCTGATCCGGTTCCTGCTAAGAAGTCTGCGACACGTAAGAAACCTCGTAAGACACCGTTCTTGATCGACGATGTTGAATTCGATGAGAATTCTGACGGTTTTGATCGAGTAGATTTGTCCATGGACCAGTATGGCGATTTGTACGATGATGACTCAGAAGATCTGTATGAGTATCCTGAGTATATTGGCGACTCGCTTATTAAAAGAATGCTCAAAGATATCGAATTTGGAGACGCTAAACAGTGGTTCGTTAAGAATGAGCAGATGAATACGGTGTTTGATATTACTTATAGAATGATCACGCCGGTGTAAAGAAAGGGGGATTATGGACGAATTTATGCTGTGGTTGCTAGGATTTGTTGCAACCGAACATGATATTTGCGCATATTCGTTGTTGTTTAGCGAATTGCAGTCCACCCCATTTGTTGCAGTTTTAAAAAGAGATAGCGATAGAATTGGAGACGCTGACCTACAAAGGATTGAGTATATGAATGACTCTCAGCTATACGATTCTATTGATATTTCCGAAGGGCCTTCTATTCTCGAAGTTCTCGTAGCTCTGTCTAGGAAGTTAGATGACTTAATCGGTTATGAGAGCAGTTCACCTCAACGGTGGTTCTGGTATATGATCTCTTCCATGGGGCTTGAGAACTTTGAGGATAGTGGCTTTAATAAGGAGCTCGTTGATGGAATCATAAGTAGGTTTTTGAGACGGGAATATTGTGCTGATGGGAGAGGTGGCTGTTGTTACTTCCCTTGCGGCAAGGACATGCGAGAGATTGATATTTGGTATCAATGGATGTATTACTTAAATAGTCTAGATGAATTTCGTGACGAACCAATGTGAGTCGCGGTTGAATGAAAATGAAACAGGAGGACGTAATATGAAAGACGTTGAGTATGCGATTAAGGTTCTGAATAGTAAGGTCTATGGACTGCGTGATGCGATGGTGGACAATGCCGATGTGTATCGGAAGTTTGTGAAAGAGACAAGAAACTCGTTTGATATTTTGAGGAAAAGGATTACGAGAGTTGAGCGTCGTCAGAATGCTGATCGTTTCCTGATTTATTGCTTGATTGGTCGTTTTATTTATCAGGATTATAAGAATGGCTGTTTCAAAAAACGTGATGATGCACGCGAATTTTCTTATAAAATTGATGTCGACAACTCGAGGGATTGAGCTTTGGAGACAATTTTATTAAAAAATAGCCAAAAATAGGTAAAAAATAGCCATTTTTGCACGTAATCACCCTCTTTTATACCCCTTTTAACAAATTTCTAAAATTAGTAATATAATATAGAAAGTTTGTTAAAAATAGGAATTTTTTTAAGTGTACGTGCAAGTAAGGAGTTTTTAATGGATTTCTATAGAGTAGCCTCGAAGAAAATTAGAAATGGTGCAATAGAAATCTATCCCGATTTTATAACAGGCAAAAGTAAAGATTTAATGATCAGAGGACATTCTCTTTATGCTGTTTATAATGAAGAAACTGGGTACTGGACAACTGATCCTTATTATTTAATTAGTAAGGTAGATGAGAGTCTAGATGAGTATGCTAAACAGTTTGAGAATACAATGGTTGATATTCAAATCAAATATATGAAGTATGATTCAAGTAGGTCATGGAAAAACTTCTGCGAATATTTGTCTAGACAACCAGATAACTTTGTTCAATTAGATTGTAAGCCTATGTTTCTAGATGACAAACCTGAGAAGAAAGATTATGTCAGTAAGCATCTCGACTATAATCTAAGTAATTCTAAACCGAAGTGCTGGAATGAACTTGTTGGATATTTGTATAGCGAAGAAGAGAAGCAAAAGATCGAGTGGATGATCGGAGCAATTGCTTCTGGCGATTCCAAGTATATTCAAAAGTTTGTAGTATTCTTTGGTGCTCCCGGAACAGGTAAGTCTACAATTCTAGAAATTGTTCAAAAGCTATTCAAGGGTTATTGGCAACCTATTGATAGCAAACTTCTAGCTTCAAGAGATAGCTTTGGTCTAGAAGCGTTTAAGACTAATCCTTTGATTGGTATTGAACATGAGGCTGACCTCAGCAAGATAAATGACAATTCCAGTTTAAATAGCGTCGTATCCCACGAGGTACTATTAGTCAATGAAAAGAACAAACCTAAGTATCCTTTCAAGATTAATACGTTTCTTATGATGGGTAGTAATAAACCAGTTAAGATAACGGACGCTAAAGCTGGAACTATCAGACGTTTGATTGATATTCAACCTACAGGTAACGTAATGCCAGAGGATAGATATTTTGAGCTATTCAATGGCATCGATTATGAGTTGGGAGCAATAGCTAATCAATGCCTTAAAATTTATAAGAAGTTAGGAAAGAGCTATTACAATAGTTACAAACCTTTGGATATGCAGAGCAGAACTGATGCTTTCTATAACTTTGTCGAAATGCACTTTGATATTTTTAATGATCTGGAAGTAATAACTCTTAATCAAGCATTTGATTTGTATAAGAAGTATTGCGAGAACGAATGTTCTGGAGAGATTAAACCTATCAAATATGAGTTTAGAGATAATTTGAAAGATTATTTTGACCATTTCGATAAGGACTACTATTATGTAGATAAGAAAGGTAAAAGGCAACACCTTACAAATGTTTATACAGGTTTTAAAGCCGATAAATTCAAGTATAAGTTCAAAGGTAAAAAGAATGATGAGAATCGTCCTTGGCTTGAATTTGATCAGCAGAAAAGCTTGTTAGATGATATTTGTAAAGATTGTCCTGCTCAATATAGCAATAAACATGGGACGCCTAGTAAACCGTGGAAAGATGTTACCACAACTCTGAGTGACCTAGACACTACTAAAGAGCATTACGTTCAAGTTCCAAGTAATATGATTGTCATTGACTTTGATATTAAGGATGTCAGTGGTGAAAAGAACTTTGAACTTAATCTTGCAGAAGCAAGTAAGTGGCCACCAACTTATGCAGAATTGAGTAAATCTGGTAAAGGTATTCATTTGCATTATTACTATGATGGAGATGTAAGTCTTCTGAGTAGAACTTATGCTGATGCAATTGAAGTGAAACCTTTTACAGGTAACTCAGCATTAAGAAGAAAGCTTACATTGTGTAATGCATTAGCTGTTGCGACAATCAGTAGTGGTTTAGCTTTAAAGCAGAAAAGTGGTAGAACTATGGATGAAAAGGTTTTAAAGGACGAGAAGCATCTCAGGAGTTGTATTATTAAAGCTCTTAAGAAACAGATTTGGCCTAACACAAAGCCAAGTATCGACTATATTGACATGGTACTCACTCAGGCATATGAAAGTGGAATTCATTATGATGTAACAGACATGAAGAATGATATTCTCACATTTGCGTTTAGTTCAACTAATCAGAGCGAGTACTGTGTTGGTATAGTTAAAAAGATGAAATTTAAGAGCGAGGATTGTAGTCCTCCAGATCTAGCGTATAATAATGATGATCCATTGATATTCTTTGACGTTGAGGTTTATCCTAATCTCTTTGTAATGTGTTATGAACGAGAAGATGAGGATACAACTATTAAGCTTATCAACCCGTCTCCAGAAGAAGTCACTAAAGTGATATTTGGTGGTAATAAAAAGAGATGGGGTGGCTTTAACTGTAGAAGATACGATAATCATATTGTGTATGCGAGATCCCTTGGCTATACAAATGAGATGCTGTTTGATATTTCTCAGAGAATCATTAACGAGAAGAATGACCGAGGATGTTTCTTTGGCGAAGCTTATAACTTGTCGTGGTGTGATATTTATGACTATGCAACTAAAAAGCAGAGTTTGAAGAAATGGGAAATCGAGCTCGGTATTCATCATCAGGAAATGGATATTCCTTGGGATCAACCAGTCCCGGAAGAGCTTTGGGAAAAAGTAGCAGATTATTGTTGTAATGACGTTAAAGCTACAAAAGCAGTTTACAATGCAACAAAAGAAGACTTGACAGTCAGAATGATATTAGCTGAATTGTCTGGTCTTTCTGTAAATGATCCTTCAAGGTTGCATTCTACTAAAATTATATTTGGTGATGATAAGAAACCTGAACTGGTGTATACAGATCTCTCTGAAATGTTCCCGGGTTATAAGTACGAAATGGGGCATAGCAGTTATAGAGGAGAAGATCCCGGTGAAGGTGGGTACGTATTTGCAGTTCCGGGAATGTATGGATATACTCCAGTTCTTGATGTCGCAAGTATGCATCCTAGTTCTATAATAGCATTGAACTTATTTGGTAAGTATACTGTCAACTTCAAAACTTTAAAAGATATTCGTATCTTGATTAAGCATAAAGAGTTCGACAAGATTAGCCAAATGTTCGATGGTAAGCTAACCAAATATTTGAAAGATGAAGCAACTGCGAAGTCATTATCGTTAGCATTGAAACTGGTAATTAATTCAGTTTATGGATATACTACAGCTAAGTTCGCTAATCCATTTAAAGATCCTCGCAACATTGACAACATTGTTGCTAAGCGTGGAGCATTGTTCATGGTCGATCTCAAGCATATGGTGCAAGATGAACTTGGCGAACAGGTTATTCATATTAAGACAGACTCGATTAAGATCCCCGGAGCAGATCAGAAAACTATCGATGCTATAGTAGCATTTGGTAAGAAGTATGGTTATGACTTTGAGATTGAGGAAATCTTTGAGAAGATTTGTCTTGTGAATGATGCTGTTTATGTAGGTAAGGAAGCACGGACTGGCGAATGGATTACAACCGGAGCTCAGTTCCAAGTTCCTTATGTTAAGAAGACTTTGTTCACACACGAACCATTGATATTTGATGACTTCTGTGTAACAAGGGCTGTTCAAACTTCTATGTATCTGGAATACACCAATCCAGATGGAAGTATCACTCGCCGATTCGTAGGTAAAGTAGGTCAGTTCTGTCCTATGAAGACACATGGCGGTAAATTAGTAAGTGCTAGAGGTGACAATAAATACAATTCTGTTACTGATAGCAAAGATTGGCTCTGGGAAGAATCAGAAGTAGTCAAACGCCTTGGACTTGAGGATGACATTGACTATGGATATTTTGAGAGCAAAGCCGAAGAGGCAAGAAATACTATAGAACAGTTTGGAGACTTCGAACAATTTGTCTCCTAGAAAGGAATTCATTATGTTGAAAATCGAAGGAAGAAAAGTAATCATTGAGGATGCTCAGATTGTACCTGCTCTTAAGAATTTTGGTGGCGATAAGTTTGGCCCTTCTGGAATGAAGGATTTCGTAATTATGCTTAACGATGATGAGGCAAGTGCTCTTGCTGAGCTTGGTTACAACATCTTCTACTTTAATACACAGGATGAGGAAGGAAATGATATTTCTATTCCTGAACTTAAGATTAGAGTTCGTTTTGATAAGTTCCCTCCGGAAGTCTATACGGTTTATGGCGATGTAGGTGGAGTTATTACACAGATGGACAATGATACAATTGGAGAGCTCGATAACATTCGTTTTGTATCGTGTGATATTTCATTCACACCTTACAATTGGGAGCGTAATGGTAAGTCGGGAACTACAGCGTATCTTAGGACTATGTACGTAATTATTCCTAAGAAGGATTTCGCTGACAAGTATAATTTGACAATCTAAGGAGATTGATATTTATGGCATTCTTGTATCCATATCAGGAAGACGCCGTAAAGAAGATGAAGAACGGTTGCATCCTCTGCGGTGGAGTTGGTAGTGGCAAGTCTAGAACTGGATTAGCATATTACTTCCTCCGCCAAGGGGGAGACCGTGAAAATATTAAACCATTAGTTAATCCTAAAAAGTTGTACATTATTACAACAGCTCGTAAGCGTGATACACATGAATGGGAAGCTGAATTAGCACCGTTTGATATTCATGCTGAAGCGATTGACTCTTGGAATAATATTAAAAAGTATGCCGATGTTCGGGACTCCTTTTTCTTATTTGACGAGCAGCGTGTCGTCGGGTATGGCACATGGAGTAAAACGTTCATTAAGATTGCTAGGAACAATGAATGGATATTACTATCAGCCACGCCCGGCGATACATGGCTCGACTATATTCCTGTATTCATAGCAAATGGGTTTTATAAGAATAAGACAGAGTTTACTTGTATGCATGTCGTCTATAGTCGTAATACAAAGTATCCTAGTGTTAGCAGCTATTTGAATGTTGGAAGATTGATTAGGCTTAGGAATGATATTCTAATTAATATGGATTACAAGACTCCAGCTATTCTTAATCATCAGACAATTATAGCTGACTATGACATACAGTTGTATAAACAAGTTATGCGTACAAGACAAGACCCTGAAACAGGAGAACCGTTTAATGATATTTCTGGACTATGTTATGCTCTAAGAAAGATCGCTAATTCTTCTTTAAGTAGACAGAGCATTACTAAGCAAATAGCTGAGAAACATAGTAAAGTAATAATCTTCTATTCCTTTGATTATGAGCTTGATATTTTAAAGAAGCTGTTTTGGAATAGAGGATTTGATGTCGCCGAATGGAATGGTCATCGTCATGAAGACATACCAGATAGCAACAAATGGGTGTATCTTGTAAACTATATGGCTGGCTCGGAAGGTTGGAATTGTATCAAGACCGATACTATAATTTTCTATAGTCAGTCATATAGTTACAAGACAATGATTCAAGCGAGCGGTCGTATTGACCGCCTTAATACTCCATTTAAAGTTCTGAATTACTATCATTTGAGAACAAACAGTACTATTGATATTTCAATAATGAAAGCATTGGCTTCTAAGAGGAACTTTAATGAAAGAGACTTTGTTAAGTGAATTCGCGATAGAATCACTCCCTATTATAGAAGAGATAGAGTAGAATCTGTCTTTTTCTTTTTTATGGTATTGATATTATGAGAAAAGAATCTAGATTTCAGAAAGAGCTTATAAAAGAAATTTATAGGCGGTTTCCGGGTTGTTTAGTTTTAAAGAACGACCCAACATACAAACAAGGCATTCCAGATCTATTGATATTATACAAAAAGAAATGGGCTATGCTAGAATGTAAGAAATCTAAAGATGAACCATTCCGACCAAATCAGGAACTTTACTTAGAGAGGCTCGGTTATATGAGTTTTGCTTCTGTGATATTTCCTGAGAATAAGGAGGAAGTTCTAAATGCAATGGAAAGATCGCTCTGCGTACGTAGGTCAACATGCATTCCTATCTCCAAGTAAACCTTATTGGATTAATTGGGATGATGACAAATTGATATTTATGTATAAACAAGCTCAAGCGGCTGCTAAAGGTACTGAGCTTCATGATCTTGCTGAAAGATTAATTAAACTTCGTACGCCTTTGCAAAAGAAGCAGTTAACTTTGAATATGCATGTGAATGATGCTATTGGATATTTAATGAAACCAGAGCAACCACTTGTTTATTCGAATAATGCATTCGGAACAACTGATGCTATTTTCTTTGATGGCAAGACTTTGAGAATTCATGACTTAAAGACTGGCACAATCAAAGCTAAAATGGAACAGTTGATGGCTTATGCTGCATTCTTCTGTTTGGACTATGGTATTAATCCAAAAGATATTAAGATTGAATTGCGCATATACCAATCAAATGATATTGAAATATGCCATCCACCTGCTGATGCTATTATTTACATAATGGCACAAGCTACTCGATTTGACAGACTAATCAACAAGATGAAGGAGGAAGACGGGTAATGGATATTTATGATGAGGAGTCGTTCTCTGAGATGCTGGGAACAGACTTAGAAGATGGAATAATTAAACATTATGGAACTCCTCGTCATAGTGGACGCTATCCATGGGGCTCAGGAGAAAATCCTTATCAGCATGAAGATGGCTGGCTTAAAGAGTATAGAGGTTATAAAGCACAAGGTCTTAGTGAAACTGAGATTGCTCAAAAGTTTGGAATTAGTACAACTATACTGAGAAACAAACGAAAAGCAGCTGAAGAAGCCGATCTTGTTGCAAGAGCAACTTATGTTAAAAAGATGCTTATGCATGGATATACTCCAACTACTTTAAGTAGATTGACAGGATGGAATGAAAGTACTATTCGAGGATTACGGGACTATGTGATTAAAGAGAAGCAATCGAGATCACGTGGAACCGCTGACATGCTCATAAGGGAATTTCAAAAGAAGGGTTGGCTTGATGTTGGTAAGGGAGTAGATAAAGAGATTGGTGTTTCTGAGTCTACTCTCAAAGCCGCTCTTCAAATTCTTAAAGAAGAAGGCTATGATACTGTTAATATTCAAGTACCTCAAGCGAACAATCCAGATCAGCATACAACAGTGAAAGTTCTTTGTAAACAAGGAACAACACAAAAAGAGATATTTAAGAATATAGATCAGATTAACACTGTTGCTGATTATTCTCCTGATTATGGTAAAACATATGATAAACCAAAAAAACCTGCTCCTTTAGATGGGCAAAGAGTGTTTATTCGTTATGGGGATGAAGGCGGATCTGCAATGGATGGAACTATCGAGCTTCGTCCGGGTGTTGCAGATTTGTCTTTAGGCTCCAATCATTATGCTCAAGTTCGTATTAACGTTAATGACAAGAGCTATATGAAAGGAATGGCTTTTTACTCAAATGATATTCCTGAAGGATATGATGTAGTTTACAATACTAATAAACCTAAAGGAACACCAGCTGAGAAAGTCTATAAACCTCTTAAAGAAACTAGAAATGGAGATGTTGATTGGGACAATCCTTTTGGTGCCGTTATACGAAAGAATGGCCAAAATGAGTATATTGATATTAATGGAGATAAGAAGCTTTCACCGATTAACATCATTAAGCAAGAAGGAGATTGGGATTCTTATTCTAAGAGCCTTTCTTCCCAATTCTTAAGCAAACAAAAGAAAGAATTTGTTCAAAGACAGCTTAAGCTTACTCTTTCTGAAAAGCAAGATGAGTACAATGATATTTTAAACATTAAGAATCCTACTGTTAGAGCTAAGTTCTTAAAAGATTTTGCTGAAAGTTGCGATTCAGATGCTGTGGAATTAAAAGCAACAGCTGTTCCCGGTCAGAATTCTAGAGTTATTCTTCCAGTTAATGATCTTAAAGATAATGAGGTTTATGCTCCCGGTTATCCAAACGGGTCAACAGTATGCCTTGTTAGATATCCTCATGGAGGAGTCTTTGAAATTCCCATGCTTACAGTTAATAACAATAATAAAAAGGCTAAAGAAAGACTTGGTAGTGCTACAGATGCTATTGGTATTAATACTAATGTGGCTGGAGTATTATCAGGAGCTGACTTCGATGGCGATAGCGTTATTGTTATTCCTCAATCTGATAAAGTCAAAACTACAGTTAAAAAGCCATATAAAGAGCTTGAAGGCTGGAGTGAAAAGATGTCTGAGCTTTATGCTGGTTATGAAGGCATGCCTAAGATGACAGATAGAGAAAAGCAAAAGCAAATGGGCATCGTATCTAATTTGATAACTGATATGACTATTCAAGGAGCTCCAGATGATAAGATTGTTAGAGCAGTTAAACAATCGATGGTTGTAATCGATGCTCAAAAGCATGGATATAATTGGAAACAATCAGAAAAAGATTTGGGTATTGCTGCTCTTAAACAAGAGTATCAGAAAGACAAAAATCCAGATGGTAAAGGCGGAGCTAGTACATTGATATCTAGAGCTAAATCTGAAGTACATGTGCCTAAACGTGCTCTTGGCTATGATATTGATCCTGAAACGGGAATGAAAATATATAGAGAAACTGGAGAATCTTATTTCAAACCTAAAAAAGATAAAAAAGGTAATATTATTGAATGGGTTGAAGTGAAAAGAACTTCTACATCAACTCAAATGGCAGAAACAAAAGATGCTCACGAATTGTCTTCTGGAACTATGGTAGAAGAAGCATATGCTAATTATGCAAATGCATTAAAGCAAATGGCTAATGAAGCTAGAAAGAAGTCAATTGATATTCAGATTGTTCGTGTTGATCCTTCGCTAAAGAATGAGTATAAAGATGCTATTGAAAGCCTTAATGCAAAAGTAGCTATTGCTGAAGCGAATGCGCCTAAAGAACGTATTGCACAAGTTAGAGCTAATGCTTGGTTAAGAGCTAAAGTTGAGCAGATGCCAGAGTTAGCGACTGATGAGTTTAAGAAAGACTATAAAAAGTTTAGACAGATTGCTATAGCTGATGCTAGATCTGATGTAGGCGCTTCTAAGAAAGAAGTCTATGTTCATTTGACAGATAGAGAAAAAGAGGCTATTGATAATGGAGCAGTAAGTTCAACGCTTCAACTCAAAGTTATGAACAATATGGACAAAGATGAATTAAGAGAGATTGTTATGCCCTCATATAAAACAACATTACCTCAGTCAAAAGTTTCGTTTATCAGAAGTATGAAAAATTCTGGATTTGAACTATCTGAAATTAAAGAGAGGCTTAAAGGAATCGTACCCGAAAGTACTTTGGAATATTACTTCTATAAAGAATGACCCCGGGTTAAATAAAGGCATGGGTAATAAACAGGGTGAGTCTTATTAATTCTGTTTGATATTTATACCCCCCGTCTTAAAAAATACCCCCACCCATTTTAAAGCAGGGGGGTCTTTTTAAAGCATGGCCATACAGGAAACCTCCTCTCGTTTTATGGCTTGGTGCTGTGCTATTGTGCAGTTAAATGAAACCAATAGGTTTACAGCCAAGCCAAAATTATGAAGATTTTTATACCCCCTTTCATTTAAAGGCGCACCCTATTCAAAGGAAGGGTATTCAAAAGTCAAAAGTATAGCTTACTATTAAAAGTCAAAGTGAAAAGTCTTTAAAAGCATCCCCACTTCTTTTAATAGTAGGCTATCGAAAAAAGATCACTCCCTCTTGCCTTTAGTCGTTTAGAGCTTAAAGATTAAAGCAAAGGCATAAAGGCAAAGTGAGAATTATGAAACAAAAAAGACCCCTTCAAAAACAAGCATAGGCATATAAGCTTATGAGAGAGGAGTGAGAATTATGGCTGATCAAGAAGCTGTTAAAGAGACTGAGAATTACGATTATTATTTAACAACTAAAGACAACCCATATGATCCCAAAACTCAATTCGAAGAGTGGTATATGTATGACCTTATGCTTGGCTATAATACACTTCAAAGATTAGCTAAAATGGAAGACTATCTAGCGCAAAAGCTCAAGATAGATAGCGAAAAGTCTATACATAACGCCGCCATTTCAGAGATGGTACGTCTAGATCCACTCGAAGTGTACTATGTTAGCAAGTATAGAGAATCCCCACAAGAATACGTGACAGCTACAGAAGACCAGAAAAAAGTTGGTAGTACTTGCGAAAGAATTGTAACGAAAAAGTGAGAATTTTGAAGAAAAAAATTGCACCAAATTTCAGCAAAATTCTAGCGAAAACTCTAGAAAAACTGGAAAAATTTTTACGGGCGCTGAAGTGAGAATTCTTTAGTACCCCCCC
>JAGCGE010000232.1 GCA_017649745.1 Clostridiales bacterium
CAGTTTGCTGTGCAGACAATAGCCTGTGGGTCGGATTCCGTTCAGTATTTTCAGATGCGTAAGTCAAGAGGGGCGGCAGAACAGTTTCATGGTGCTGTGATCGATCATATTGGAACAAATGATACTAGGATATTTAAAGAAGTAAAGAAAACAGGAGAGACTTTAAGGAAACTGGCTGAAGTAGAGGGCTCTTTGAAAAACAATGAAGTAGCGATCATTTTCGAATGGGATAACTGGTGGGCTGTTGACGGAGCCGGTGCTTTTGGTCATTCGACAAAGAAATATGATTCCACTTGCAGGGATTATTGGGTAAAGCTAATGGAATTCGGAGTTGAGGCAGATGTTATTTCAACCGCTGATGAACTGAGCGATTATAAGCTGATCATCGTTCCCATGCTTTTTATGCTAAAAGACAACATTGCCGGGAAACTGGCGGAATTTGTTAAAGATGGTGGAACTGTGCTGATAACTTATATCAGTGGATACATTAACGAGAATTGCTTATGCTATCAGGGAGGATTTCCGGGGGATGGATTGCACGAGCTACTGGGGGTCATCAGTGAAGAAATCGATACACTGTATCCGGCGGATAAAAACGGAATACGTATCTCTTACAAGGGTTTGGACACGGTGTTTGAAGTAAAGGATTATGCTGAAATACTGAGAGTAAAAGATGCACAGATATTGGGAACATATACGGAGGATTTCTATAAGGACTCGGCAGCCATAACGTGTAAAAACTACGGGAATGGCAAAGCGTATTACCAGGCGGCCAGGTGCTCAGTGGATGATCTGAGTGATTTTATCAGAATACTGCTGGAGGAAGCAGGCATAGACACAAAAGATATACCTGCAGGAATTGAATATCATAAAAGAATCGGGAAGAATGCAACCTATGAATTTTACCTGAATCTATCCTCAAATAGTATAGAATTATCAAACATAGAAGGAATCAACTTGATGACAGGAGAACAAATCCGTGGCTCTATAAGCTTGGAACTCAGGGAATATCTCGTTTTGAAAGACTGAGCTTGATATTCCATCTAGGCTTTAAATAATCTGGATAATGAGCATATGGATGCGGGTGATAAGAATGAGTAATTGTGATTGGTGCAACCTATCTGAAGAAGATAAACAGTTTCAGGTGTATGAGAGTAGTTCATGGTGTGTTTTTCTTTCCGATGAACAGGATTATATAGGACGATGCATATTGGTATTAAAGCGTCATTGCAATTCAATTTCAGAGTTAACAGATGTCGAATGGGTCGAGCTTCTCGATCTGATTCGAAAAGTGGAAGCATGCTTAAAGGCTGTTTTAGGAGCTGCTCTCTGTAATTGGAGTTGCTTGATGAATGATTTCTACAAAGATCCAATGCCTGATCCTCATCTGCATATTCATGTAAGGCCTAGATATGATAAGCCCGTAATGATCAACGGGCACACCTATACTGACAGCGAGTTTAGTCATCATTATGCGTTGCACAAGAGTGGGGACATACTTGCTGAAGATAAGGAAGAAGTGTTTACTCGACTAAAAGAATGGTTGAGACGATCGTTGACGGATTGATCAACCTCGGACTGACACTATACTCTTATATGGACAGTTTGGCACTTTATAGCAGATTGGAAAAAAGAAATACCTGGTTGCTGAAGGTGTGGTCATCTTTAAAGAGAAGAGATTAGTTGGATCTCACCGATACAGGAGGATCCAGTTGAGAGTCAGATAAATTCAAGCATTCGACTGGCTGCAGAGCCTTTGCTATCAAGTAGGCACAACATCAATAAGGACATACAAATAATATAAGCCCTGATCGTTAGGCTCCACGTCTAAAATGACAGAACGTGCTCCATATATTCCCTCCCAACGATATCCACTGCGATCATCATTGAGTTCTACCTCATCCAGTTCCACAGCTTCGGCGTATTCATTAGCAAGTATTGAATTGACTTTGTCAAATACTTCTTCGGCAGTTCCCAGATCACTCAGATACATCATGACACTTACACCACAGTCGCTATCGACATAGATCTTACCGTCTTCAAAATCAGCAGATAAAGTGATCTGTGTAATATAATCGTTTGAACCGATCGTTTCTTCAAACCAGTTATATCCTGCATCGGTTATATCATCGCAATTCTCATGTTCCATCTCAGGTGCAATAGCAAATCTGTCCGGATAAGATTCAAATGGAATACCGTCGCTGATAGTTCTTATGGCGTTTATGTTAGTAACTATCTGATCTGCACTCTTTCCGCTGCAATCAATAAAGACATTTCCGCGCGCTTTTTCCGTGCTCTTCGTTTCAGCCTCCGTCTCGGATTCCATAGTCGTAGTTGTCTCTTTTGTGGTCGTTGTCTCTGAAGTCTCGGTAGGGACCGTCTCAGATTCCGTAGTCTCGGTCGTCTCGACTGAAACGGTTTCGGATTCTGTTGCCTCTGTGATCTCTGTGATCTCCGTTTCACTGGACTCTTCAGAAGAACTGTCAGAACCTTCCTTACTGCATGAACATACTGATAATACCAACCCACTGATAATGATAAGACTGATCAAACGTTTCATTTTATACCCCTCATAACTTTATTCCTGATTTCCTGCAAATTTACAGGATCTTTCTTAATTCACTATAATCGTAGCAGGTCTGACACGAAAAATGAAAGGTTGTGGTTTTTATGGAAGTTTTTTATTGCAAAGATATGATTCATTTAATCACATTACTGGTTAATCCCGACACTTAAGTCACTCTCGTAATGTTTACAGGACTTTGAAGGCATATGTGGTAGTACACTTACGACAGATATACGACAAAGTACTAAAAATGTCGTACAAACGGGCATTTTGGGTCGTACTAACGACACTGAAAAACTTTGAAAACGCTTGTCCGCCAGGGCACTTTGACTCGAAATGCGCTTGTGTGCTGAAAACTTATGTCGTAAATCGGTCGTAAGTCGTACCTACTTCGAGGCTGAAAACGCCTGCAAATAGGGCATTTTACTTCTCGATGCTCTTGAGTGTCGGGAAAAGCAAAACGTCACGGATGCTTGGGCTGTCTGTAAGAAGCATTACAAGACGATCGATTCCGTAACCGATACCGCCCGTAGGAGGCATACCGATCTCGAGAGCTGTGAGGAAGTCCTCATCTGTGTGGTTAGCTTCTTCGTCACCTGCAGCAAAAGCAGCATCCTGAGCAGCGAATCTCTCACGCTGGTCGATAGGATCGTTAAGCTCGGAATAAGCATTACACATCTCCCATGTATTGATAAAGAGCTCGAATCTTTCTACCTTAGAAGGATCTGTCGGCTTCTTCTTTGTAAGAGGAGAGATCTCGATAGGATGATCCATGATGAATGTAGGCTGAATGAGCTTCTCTTCACAATAAGCCTCGAAGAAGAGGTTGATGATGTCGCCCTTCTTGTGACGATCCTCGAATTCGATATTGTGCTCTTTAGCAAGTGCCTTAGCTTCTTCGTCTGTCTTAACAGTATCGAAATCAATACCTGCATACTTCTTGATAGCATCGTTCATTGTAAGACGCTCGAAAGGCTTACCGAAGTCGATCTCGATATCGCCGTACTTAACAACTGTAGTACCGCATACCTTCTCAGCAAGATAACGGAACATGCTCTCTGTGAGCTCCATCATGCCATAGTAATCTGTGTATGCCTGGTAAAGCTCCATGAGTGTGAACTCAGGGTTATGTCTTGTATCAACACCTTCGTTACGGAAAACACGGCCAATCTCGTATACTCTCTCAAGACCACCAACGATGAGTCTCTTGAGGTAGAGCTCAAGTGAGATACGGAGCTTAACGTCTTCATCAAGAGCATTGTAGTGTGTCTCGAAAGGACGAGCTGCTGCACCACCTGCATTGCTTACGAGCATTGGTGTCTCAACTTCCATGAAGTCTCTGCCGTCGAGGAAGTTTCTGATCTCCTTGATGATCTGTGAACGCTTAACGAATGTATCCTTAACCTCAGGATTTACGATGAGGTCGAGGTAACGCTGACGATAACGCATATCTGTGTTTGTAAGACCGTGGTGCTTCTCTGGAAGAACCTGAAGGCTCTTGGAAAGGAGTGTCAATTCTTCAACATGAACTGATACTTCACCAGTCTTTGTTCTGAAGAGATAACCCTTCGCACCGATGATGTCACCGATATCGTACTTCTTGAAAGCCTGATAATCGTCAACACCAAGAGCATCACGTGTAACGTAAAGCTGGATGTTACCCTGAAGATCGCTTATCGTAGCGAAAGAAGCCTTACCCATGACTCTCTTAAGGAGCATACGTCCTGCAACGGAAACTTCGATCTTGTTTCCCTCGTGAAGGACCTTAAGCTGCTCAGCGCTAGCCTCTTCGTCAAGACCTAAGTCGAGCTGTGCTTTTAAGTTGGCATCGAGTTCTTCGAACTTATTCTTCGCATCAAGAGAGTGGATCGTCACATCATATTTTGTGATCTGAAATGGATCCTTACCTTCAGCCTGCATAGTAGCAAGCTTCTCCTTCCTGATCTTGATCTGCTCATTAACGTTTACCTGTGGCTGGGCATTCTCGTTCTCTGCCATAAAATACTCCTTATTATCTCTAAACATAATAGAAAGCGCGGAAGTGTTGATCCTCACGCGCTTTTCCGAAAAGAATCAAATTATTAAATTACTTACCGATCTTGATTACCTTATATTTAAAGGAACCAGCCGGAGTTGTTACCTCAACTACCTGACCCTTCTTCTTACCGTTGATCGCCTGACCTACAGGTGACTCGATAGAAATTCTGTTGCTGAAGATATCTTCCTCGTTAGCGTTAACGAGTTCGTATGTCTCCTCTTCCTTTGTCTCTTCGTCACGAACGACTACTGTACAACCAAGGGAAACCTTAGTCTTGGAGATCTCGTCATCATCCAATACTTCAGCGTTCTTAAGAAGGGCAACGAGCTCCTGGATACGAGCTTCGTTCTTAGCCTGAGCTTCTTTAGCGTCATCATACTCAGAGTTCTCTGAGAGGTCGCCCTGTGCTCTAGCTTCGTTAAGTCTCTCTGAGATCTCAGCCGCAATGGTCGTCTTTCTTTCTGCAAGCTCATCCTGCAAACGCTTCAGACCTTCGGCGGTATATATATTCTTCTCTACTTCTTCTGCCATTTTTAAAACCTCACTTTAGTTTCTGGTCAATAACGAATCCTATTTTACTCTAAAATACCCCAAATAATCAATATGCGTTGATTATCGGCTTATCTTGCAGATCTGTCGCTCTCCTTCTGGATAACGTCGTGAGCACCACCCTCGACGATAGAAGTAGAAGATACAACTACAAGTCTAGCCTTCTGCTGGAACTCTTCGATGCTTGAAGAACCGCATGAGCACATTGTTGCCTTAACCTTAGCAAGGGATGTATCAAGGTTGCTCTTAAGTGGTCCTGCATAAGGAACGTAGGAATCAACACCCTCTTCGAATGCCATCTTGCCGCCCTTTCCGCCGTCATCGTAACGCTGCCAGTTACGTGCTCTGTTGGAACCTTCGCCCCAGTACTCTTTAACGTAGTTACCGTTTACGATAAGTTTTCTCGTAGGAGACTCATCGAATCTTGCGAAGTATCTGCCGAGCATAAGGAAGTCAGCACCCATTGCAAGAGCAAGTGTCATGTGATAGTCGTGAACGATACCGCCGTCAGAGCAAAGCGGGATATATACGCCTGTTTTCTCGAAGTACTCATCACGAGCCTTGGAAACTGCGAGAACTGCAGAAGCCTGACCACAACCGATACCCTTCTGCTCACGAGTGATACAGATGGAACCGCCACCGATACCGATCTTGATGAAGTCTGCGCCTGCATCTGCGAGGAACTTGAATCCTTCGTCGTCAACTACGTTACCGGCACCAACGATAACGTCCGGGTAGTTGCTCTTGATCCACTTAAGTGCTCTCTCCTGCCATACAGAGAATCCGTCTGAGGAGTCGAGGCAGAGAGCGTCAGCGCCTGCTTCGATAAGAGCAGGAACTCTCTCTTCGTAGTCACGTGTGTTGATACCTGCACCAACGATGAGCTTCTTATCAGCATCCAAAAGTTCGTGCGGGTTAGCCTTATGGAACTCATAGTCCTTACGGAAAACGAGACCTACGAGGCATCCGTCCTTATCTACGATAGGGAGCTGGTTGATCTTGTTGTCCCAGATGATGTCGTTAGCTTCCTTAAGAGTTGTTCCCTCAGGTGCTGTAACGAGCTTCTCGATAGGAGTCATGAACTCTCTAACCTTTGTATCTGTTGACATTCTGCTTACACGATAGTCTCTTGTTGTAACAAGACCTAAAAGCTTACCAGTGGATGTTCCGTCAGAAGTAACAGCTGCTGTGCCGTGGCCCTTCTCTTCTTTAAGAGCCAATACTTCCTCCAATGTTGAATCGGGAGTTAAGTTGGAATCTGAAGTAACGATACCAGCCTTATACTTCTTAACCTTACGGATCATCTCACACTGAGATTCGATAGACTGTGATTGGAAAATAAAAGACATACCGCCGCATCTTGCAAGTGCGATCGCCATGCCTGAATCTGAAACTGCCTGCATAACTGCAGAAACTACCGGAATATTTATCTTAAGCTTGGATTCTTCCTTACCCTTTCTGTACTTACAAACAGGTGCTGAAAGATCTACCTGATCAGGTGTGTTCTTCTCTGTAGTGAGATTCGGTATCAAAAGATACTCACTAAATGTACGGGATTCTTCTTCGAAAATCTTTGCCATAAATAAATACCTCCCAGATTCATTTCTTATTTTTGTAAATTAGAATAAATCATAACATAGTTGGTATTTATTTTGCCATAGAAAAATCGGATTATTTAAGTGGTTTCTTTGTGCTAATTACCGCTTGTCAAGGATATGTTACATCTTGCCCAGTTTAACGAGCCTTATGACGCATTGTTCGATGAAGTTCTGGACCTCTTTCTCATACAGAGCAGGAGCCTTCGCATAGGACTCCATATGGTCTGCATCCTCAACGATTATCATCCTTTTCGGAGACCTAATCCTGTCATAGATGATCTTGGACGCTTCAGGATTCACGATATGGTCTTTCTCACCATGGAACATGAGAACAGGAACTTCGATCCTGTGAGCCTTTTTCGCGCAGTCGCACTGGTCGATATCAAAACCGAACCTTAATGTCACGCACCTTTTTACCCACTTATAAAGGAAACTGATATTGATCTTGTATTTACGTTTGCCAAGATCAAGAAGCGGACGCTCGAAATTATCATAAGGACTGTCTGCGATTATGCCTGCGACGTTCTCTGAGAAGTCCTCCTGCTCAGCAGCAAGAAGAGCCGTAACCGCGCCCATGCATCTGCCGTAGATAAAGATCCTGCAGTTCTCGCCTGCCTGCTTCTTACAGAACTCGATCCATGAATTAAGGTCAACGCTCTCGCAAAGGCCGTAAGACGTATATTTACCGCCGCTCATGAGGTGAGCTCTCTGGTGAACGATAAGAACGTGACACTGGATCTTAGTCATGATGAGCTTAGCATAAGCGCTTACCATGGATGGATGTTCGTTATAGCCGTGAAGAAGGATAAGGACATTCCTGCACTCCCTGTCGAAAGAAGGCCTGTAGTATCCTGCAAGCTTAACTCCGTCATATGCGGTCACGCGGACGTTCAGGAATTCCATCCTGTTCGTGTAAAACCAGTTCCTGCCCTTACCAATAACATCCTTCTGCTCTATCTCTAGAGGAGATCTGTCGACTGTCGGCATTGGTTCTTTTCGATAAAAGATAGAGGCGAAGAGACGGTTACCTATCGCGATATAGAGTATGACAAGGCAGCCCGCGAGCAGGACCAGAAGGACCAGCGCGATAACGATATATATCGTCAGCATACTTACCTTAAGAGTTAACAATCAAAGAACCTCCATATCGTCTTTGCCGCTGCTTAAAAGCTCACAACCGTCTTTTGTTACGAGCACATCATCCTCGATCCTGAAGCCAATGCCCCATTCCTTGATGTAGACACCAGGCTCAACCGCCAGGCAGTTGCCTTCCTTGAACGGCTCCTCCCTTACGGAGATATCGTGGACATCAAGTCCCATGTGATGAGATGTGTTGTGCCAGTAATAATCAGCCACAATATTATCATCATTTCCTTCACCTGAGGATGACAATTGTATTAAACCTTCATTTTGGAGCCACTTAAGACAGTAGCCCTTCACGTGAGTATTAAGTTCCGCGAATGTAACGCCAGGCTTAATAAACGAGAACGCTTCCTTACGAAGTTTCCTGATAAGCTCATGAAGCTTAGCCTTACGTTCCTCAAGCATCTCATCATCAGACTTACCGATAAAGAGCACTCTTGATATGTCAGCACAGTAACCAAGGCACCTGCCTCCGACATCGATCTGGATATGGTCACCTTCTTTAACGACTGTCTCGTCAGGATCACTGTGGTGAAGATAGAACACATTCTCCCCTACTGCGACTATCGTATTAAACGCAGGGATAAGGCATCCTCTTCTTGCCATCTCATAATCAAGCTTCGTGTGAAGCTCAAGTTCAGTCATGCCAGGCTTAATAAAGCTCTTCAGATCTTCGATCGCTTCTTCGGTAAGCTTAGCTGCTACCTTTATTGCTTCGATCTCGAAAGGCTTTTTGACCATCCTCATCTTAGTAAGGATATCCTTAACGTCAGTTAGTTCCTCCGATGTTCTTGTCTTAAGTGCAAGCTCCACGAAGTCCCTTACACAGGACTTGACCGACGAGCCGTCATAACCTATGAGCTTGGTCCTGTCAGAGATCACCTTAAAGACGTCTTCATCAAACTTCTCATAATCGAGAATAAACTCCTCGCTTATGCCGGAGATCTTACTATATTCCTCATGAGTCTTCCTCTTACCGTGCCATCTTTCCTTAAGGCTGTCCTTCTCAGGAACATAGAGCCTAACCTCAGGCTCCCCGTCCTTAAGCGACATGATAACTGCCGTATCATGATCCTCGACACCGGTAAGATAATAAAAATTTCGATCCGGCAGGAAGATATACTCGTTATCAGCCGAGATCTTATCCTGTCCGCCCGCATAAATCACAAGGACGGTATCTTCGCCTACCGCCTTCAATAACTCTATTCTGTTCTGCTCGAAAAAACTTATATCCTTTTCCACTTTGATCATCCTCTGCGCTGAAGTCTAGTCTCACTTCGGAACGCTTCGTTACGTCCCGTATCACTGCGAACATTGACCTCATCGAAGATGATCGTATTGTTGATATAACTGAAAGTAGCACTCGGGGCTCTTCTGATGAGACCCGGATTCCCGATAACTATTGATCCGTCAGGAACATCAAAATTCACATAGGCACCCGGAGCAATGAGAACATTGTTTCCGATAGTAACGTTACCTACGATGATCGCATTCGCTCCAATCCACACATAATTGCCGATCGTAGGAGCACCCTTCCTCTTACCTCTGAACTGGGTACCGATAACAACACCTGTCGATACGTTAACGTTGTATCCGATAACAGACTTAGGGTGGATTATGACACGTCCGAAATGGGCAATGTAGAAACCCTTACCGATCTGAGTGTCATATGGGATCTGGATGTGATATTTACGCGAGAGATGGTCGAGATAGAGACTGAACAGCTGGAACTTAACCTGATACATCTTCTTACGCCAACCGTCATACTTTTCAGTCTGTCTGTGATAGAACTGAGTGCGTCTTAATGCGCTTATATAACTGAACTCCGGACTCGACCTGATCTCATCGATATAGGTCATGTAAATCTTCGCGTGGCTTCGCTTGTTGCCTGTATAACGATACAGATCGCTATAGACGATGTCTTTAAGCTCGTCGTTCATGCAAAGCCTCCCACAAAAATGCTTATATAAAAATTATATTTCTTATAAGAAAAATTAACAATAGAAATCGCCACAAATTTGACAAAAATGACACATTTGACCGACGTAACGATTTATCAAAATCAAGGATGATTTTTCAAGCTTTCAAACGACTTCCGTTTTCGTATTTCGGATAATCTTAACCTCTGCGATCAAACCCATCCTCTCAAACAACCCACGATTTATAAAATGAGGTTGCTTCCCTCATCGAAAGCAACCTCAAGTAAATGAAAAACAATTAAAACATCGCCGATCAGATCTCAGAAAAACTGTCGGCACCTACACCGCAGAACGGGCAGGCAAAATCCTCAGGAACTTCGGAAAACGGAGTGCCCGGTGCAATACCGAGTTCTTCGCAGCCTTTTTCTTCGTCATATTCCCAACCGCAAACGTCACATCTGTATACAGCCATATTAAAATCTCCTTTGTTTAAACTTCGATACGTCAGTATCGATAACGTCGTCAGCCGAAATATCTGTCAAGAAGACCCTTCAGAGCCTTTCCGTGACGAGCTTCATCTCTAGCCATCTCATGAACTGTATCATGAATAGCATCAAGACCGTTCTTCTTAGCGCATGTGGCAAGCTCAACTTTGCCGGCAGTTGCGCCGAACTCGCAGTCTACTCTCCACTTGAGATTGTCCTTTGTTGTAGCCTTCATGTTAGGCTCAAGATCCTCACCCAAGAGTTCAGCAAACTTAGCTGCGTGCTCTGCTTCCTCAAAAGCAGCTTTTTCCCAATAAAGTGCGATTTCTGGATAACCCTCGCGAGCTGCGATCCTTGACATACAAAGATACATTCCTACTTCTGAACACTCGCCGTTAAAGTTAGCCTTGAGCTGTTCGAAGATGTACTTCTTATCCTCTTCGGAAATGTCAGGATTGTTCTTTACGGTTGCTGCATATACACCGTAAACGTGCTCTGCTGCAAGCTTAATGTCTCCTTCGACTTTCTCGAACATAGTGGACTTAGCTTTACATACCGGGCACTCAGCCGGAGCTTCATCACCTTCGTATACGTAACCGCATACTTTACAAACATACTTTGCCATAGACTTTTCCTCGCTTTATAGTTTTTAAAAGCTAATTTATAATCATTCTAAATTATCTTCAATTAAATGTAAAGCCGACTACTGCCGACAAGATAAAAAATGATCTTACTTAGCTCTTTGGATCATATCCAGAAGCTTAGGCTTCGGAGAAAATCCTACGGCTTGATCAACGATCTCGCCATTCTTTACAATAAACAAAGCGGGAATGCTGGAAACATCGAACTTCATACAAAGTTCCATCTCTTCATCTGCATTGACTTTAGCAACTTTGTAGCTGCCATCGCTCTCTTCAGCGATCTCTGCGATGATAGGCAAAAGCATCTGACACGGTCCGCACCACGGTGCCCAAAAATCAATGAGCACAGGCACGTCGGAATTGACCACCTCGGACTCATAATTATCGTTAGTTAAAATGATCTCTTCCATCGGCCACCTCCTTCTTTATTGTAGCTACCATATTGATTATCTCATATATACTTGAGTAAATTCACGCAATGTCGTGGCAAAAGTATTTACATTTTGTAAACTATTCCGCGAGCGATATCATCTGAAACTTCTTTACTCACAAGAACACTGACGAGAGTAAGTGCGAAATCGATAGCTGTTCCGACTCCTCTTGAAGTAATGATATTACCGTCAACACAAACGCTGTCTTCTGATGCATTAGCACCTAAAAGTCCGTCTTCCATTCCCGGATAACAGCAAGCCTTCTTGCCCTGAAGGATATTAAGGCTTCCAAATACCGTAGGAGCAGCACAGATAGCTGCCAGATATTTACCTGTAGAATTAAACTCGACGATCTTATCTGTAAGAGCTTTTGTCTTACCAAGATTTAAAGTACCAGGCATACCACCAGGAAGAACGATCATATCCATATCATCAAGATCGAAATCCTTAAGGATCTTATCTGCCTTTATGATGATCTTATGCGAAGATTCAATGAACGGATCATCCTTTACCGATACTGTGAAAACTTCAATACCTGCACGTCTCATGATGTCTATAGCTGTGAGACCTTCAACTTCTTCGAATCCGTCTGCGAGCATTACTGCAACTTTGGCCATAATTATATCCTCCTATGGTCGTTAATGTTTATATTTTAACACTAATCAGAGTTCTTCGCCGTTAGTCTCGATAACTTTCTTATACCAGTAGCCTGAATCCTTGATCGTCCTCTTCTGTGTAGGATAATCAACGTATACAAGACCGAATCTCTGAGTATATCCATGAGACCACTCATAGTTATCCATCAAAGACCACTGCATATATCCAATGAGCTCGACTCCGTCATCTGCTGCACGTTTATACTCACGCAGATATCTGTGGAGATAATCGATCCTGTAGGAATCATGAACCTTACCGTCAAGGCATACCCAGTCATGAGATGCCATACCATTCTCAGTGATCATAACAGGCTTTCCATAGCGCTCATAATAGAACTTAGGTGCCCAGTAAAGAACTTCAGGAGTCAAAGGCCAACCTATATTGGTCGTCATCTTACCCTGGAAATAGATATCGGAGTATACACCTTCTTTTCTGCTCTCGTTAGCATAGTAGATATTAGTACCGTAAAAATCGAGAGGTGTTGATACGAGATCCCATTCTTCTTCTGAAAATGCAGGAACAAGGTCACCGAAGTTCTCGATAAGATCTTCAGGATACTTACGAAGGAAGATCGGATCTGACCAGTAAGAGATACTATACGGGAACCTATCTCCGTTAGAAGAGAATGTCTTGATCCTTGCTTCTTCAATAGCCTCAGGAGAATTATCGGAAGGAAGTGCGCAAGGTCCTATCGGTGAAAAACCGATCTTAGCAGGTTTCTTCGCATTCTTTCTGATGTAGTCAGCAGCTTTACCGTGTGAAAGGAGCATATTGCGACCCATGATGAGAAGATCCTTAGAGATGTGCTTTTCAAATGGAGAATGAACACCGTCTAAGAAACCGCAACCAAGTTCACATTGAGGTTCATTTATCGTGATCCAGTAAGATACTCTGTCAGAGAAATTATCGACCACGATTTTTGTATATTCAAGGAACCACTCTGAACTGTCATCATTCATCCAGCCGCCCTTCCTGTGAAGTTCGAAAGGATAATCCCAGTGATACAAAGTGATCATAGGTTCGATCCCGTTAGCTATGAGTTCGTCGATAAGATCAGAGTAGAACTTGATGCCCTTCTCATTAACCTTTCCGATTCCGTCAGGAAGGATCCTCGTCCAGCTTATGGAGAAACGGTAAGCCTTCGTACCAAGTTCCTTCATAAGAGCAACGTCTTCCTTCATGTGATGATAATGGTCACAAGCTACGTTACCTGTCTCGTTATATTTAATGTGGTTACCGATGCCTGCATAGACATCCCAACAGTTAAGTCCCTTACCGTCTTCGTTATAGGCACCTTCGATCTGATAAGAAGCAGTCGCAGTACCCCAAATAAAGTCTTTACTAAAACCCATAAATAAGTCTCTCCTTCGCCCTGAGATCTATAATTTGATGATAACATCCAAGCAAGGTTTTAATATATTAAAACTTTATTAAAATTGTTAATTCTCACATGCAGACAGGTACATTAACAAGCGATACAGAGGCATTTCTCCTGCTGTAGTAATATACATTATCGGACAAGAATTTCTCAGTATACCTGATCGACTCATTGGCATCAGTTACCATGCCTACCAGAAACTCTTCATCAGACACATCCTCAGAAGCTACTATGAACACTTCATCAGTCGAAGAAGGAAGGATATAGTAATCTCCATCTATATCATCAGATATATGCTTAAGGATATCCTTACACATCATAAGACCTGCGCCTCTGCAGTTGTCACGATTAGTCAGGACCTTCATGTCGATCTGCATCTCCTCTACTTCCCTTCTGGCATTTATGATAGCGTCATCCAAAGGCGTTCCGTTATCCTCATAGTCTCTTACCAGACTCTCGATCAGGTCTTCCTTAAATGACGAGATCACGGCTTCATCTGACCTTACTGAGTTATCGCCTGCTATCTTAAAAAGGTCCTCCTCAGTGATGTTATAAGATTCCATAAGATCTTCTGTTATGCACACGACCATCCTGCCGCTTACATCATCCATAAAGCCGCATTCGTTGATATTTATGTAGTAGATGACCGCTAGATCAAGAAACCTCCTGTGCGGCCTCTCCTTAAGATAGTTCCTGTTGAGATCGTAATTTATCACGCTGTAGTAGATATGATCTTTTACAGTATCAAGATCAAGTATCATCATGGGGTCGACATTACACTTGGGATCTGATCTTACCCTGACCTCCGCTATCTTCGCGAAAACTTCCTCCTTGGATCTGCCACCTAAGTAATCACTGTAGAAATCGTTGATATAGATACTTGGCGCGATGGTCGAATCCTTGTCCTTTATAACGATGCCGTCAAGCTCTTTGGAATTGCCTTTAAGGGTGCTTACTAAACTCACTTCATGATCACGGAACCGCTCCGGAAGATAAGAGATGATATCTTTAACGAGCTCTTCTTTAAATTCTTCATAGTTCAGCATAAAAACCTCCTGCTTTGATTTTTAGTAAGAGGATATTAGCAACCGCGAAAGCCTAAAAAAGCGACAAAAAATACAAAAGACGACAATTTCGTCGTAAAATCCCCGAAACGCCTTATTTCAAGGCATAAAAATGCTCCCTGTTTTCGAAAAAACAGAGAGCGTTGATGACTTATTGATTATTAATCCTGGTTCTCGAAGTCTACGAGATGCTCCTGACCATAGAGCTTTCTGAGCTTCGGCTTCTCGATCTTACCTGTCGCATTACGAAGAACAGGTGCGAAGATGATCTGACGAGGTCTCTTGTATCTAGGAAGCTGGAGGCAGAATTCGTTAACTTCGTCTTCTGTAAGCTCCATGCCCGGCTTAACTTCGATGATAGCGCCTTCGATCTCACCAAGTCTCTTATCAGGAAGACCGATGACAGCTACGTCCTTGATCTTGTCGTTCTTCATGAGAAAGTCCTCGATCTCAACAGGATAGAGGTTCTCACCACCTGATACGATAACGTCCTTCTTACGGTCAACAAGGTAGATGAATCCGTCTTCATCCTCACGACCCATATCACCTGTGAGGAGCCAGCCGTCCTTAAGAACTTCAGCTGTTGCCTCAGGGTTATTGAAGTAGCAGACCATTACGCCGTCGCCCTTAACACAGAGCTCACCAACTTCACCCTTGTTTACGATGTCGCCGTTCTCGTTGATGATCTTGCACTCCCAGCCGTAACCAGGGATTCCGATAGCACCTACCTTATTAACGTTCTCAACACCAAGGTGTACGCAGCCAGGTCCGATGGACTCTGAAAGACCGTAGTTAGTATCGTACTGATGCTTAGGGAAATATGCGAGCCATCTCTTGATAAGTGACTTAGGTACAGGCTGAGCACCGATGTGCATGAGTCTCCACTGGTCGAGCTTATAATCTGAGAGTTTGATATCTCCTCTGTCTAATGCATCGAGGATGTCCTGTGCCCACGGTACAAGGAGCCATACGATAGTGCAGTGCTCGTTAGAAACTGCATCCATGATGTACTTAGGCTTTGTTCCGCGAAGGAGGACAGCTCTAGAACCGCTGACCAAAGAGCCCATCCAGTGCATCTTAGCGCCTGTGTGATAAAGTGGCGGGATACAAAGGAAGCAGTCATCTCTGGATGTAGAGTGATGGTTCTGCTCAACCTTAGCTGCGTGCATAAGGCTCTTATGCTTATGAAGGATAGCCTTAGGGAAACCTGTTGTACCTGAGCTGAAATAGATAGCGCCGTAATCTTCATCAGTGATCTTGATGTTAGGACGCTCACTTGAATAGTCTGAAGTGATAACACGATAGTCCTCAGCAAATGTCGGGCAGTTCTCGCCAACAAAGATGAGGGCACGGTTCTTGTGAAGCTCGTTCTCAATGTTTTCGATACGGCCAATGAATTCAGGTCCGAAGAAAAGAACGTCGAGCTCTGCAAGATTCGAGCAATATAAGATCTCGTCTGATGTGTAACGGAAGTTAAGAGGTACTGCAATAGCGCCTGTCTTAAGGATACCGAAATAGATAGGAAGCCACTCGAGGCAGTTCATCATGAGGATACCGATCTTGTTATCCTTCTTGATACCGCGGCTCAAGAGCATATTAGCAAGTCTATTAGCCTTCTCGTCGAAAACCTTCCATGAGATCTCTCTTCTATATGCCTGCTTCTCAGTAGGCTGGATGAGTTCATACTCTTTCCATGTAATGCGTCCGAGTTCCTGCTGTTCAGGATTAAGCTCTACAAGAGCAACTTCGTCGCCGTATAATTCTGCATTTCTTTCCAAATACTCTGTTACAGGCATTTTCTTACTCCTATTCTACAAATACTACAAAAACTACACGTATTAAACATGCCTATATGAGTATACCAAGTTTTCAGAACAAAACAATATATTATAATAATTGCACCTTTTTGATATTACCCCTTGCAAAATCTTAAAACACTCGTTATAATACTTTGGCAATCGAGGTGTAGCGCAGTTGGTAGCGTACGTGCTTTGGGAGCATGGGGTCGCAGGTTCGAACCCTGTCACCTCGACCATTCAGGCTTAGAACCGCAAAGGTTCTGAGCCTCTTTGTTTTTAAGGAGTTATGAGATGGCAACTGGACTGGTACTTGAAGGCGGCGCACTAAGAGGTCTGTTTACCTCAGGCATAATCGACGTTTTTCTCGAAAACAATATTAAATTTGACTGCGCTGTCGGTGTTTCCGCAGGCGTGGTTTTCGGCACGAACCTTAAGTCACATCAGTGCGGTCGTGGCATCAGATATAACCTTAAGTATTCCGGCTACTGGAAATATAAGAGCTTCAGGTCGCTGATCCTAACAGGCGACTTGTTCGGTGCTGAGTTCTGCTATCATAAGCTTCCTAATGAATTAGACAGATTCGATTCTGAAGTCTTCAGGAACGATCCGATGGACTTCTATAGCGTTGTAACTGACTGCGAAACCGGTGAGCCGTTTTATAAGAAGCTTACTGACGGCGGCTATGAAGATCTCGAATGGGTAAGAGCTTCCGCTTCTATGCCCCTTGCTTCTAAGATAGTCAGTATCGGCGGACGTAAATACTTAGACGGCGGAATCTCAGATTCCATCCCGCTAAGATTCATGGAAGATCAAGGCTTTAAGCGTAACGTGGTTATTCTCACTCAACCTGAAGATTATGTTAAACAGCCGTATAAGATCATGCCTATCGTAAAGACGGTCCTTCACGGTTATCCGGAGCTTGTTAAGAGTGTCGGCAACAGGCACGTTATGTATAACGAGCAGACTAAGTATGTAAAGACGCGTGAAGCAGAAGGCGCTGCTTTTGTGATCAGGCCTGAATCAGCACTTAATATCAAGCCGACTGAGAAAGACCCTGATGAACTTAAGAGGGTCTACGATCATGGTGTTGCTGTCGGAAATAAGGTCCTCGCTGACCTTAAGACTTTCTTGTCTGACTCTTGAATATCGCCTTAGCTTTATATAGTTCAGCATCAGCTGCTGCTACGGCATTCCTGTAATCAGGAAGTCCGCCCTTGAATGATGCATAGCCGATACATGCTGTCAGCTCATATGGTGCTTCAGCATAGACATTTAGTCTCTTAAGTGTCTTCTTGATGTATTTACAAAGCTCCTCGACTGCTTCCCTCTCTTCAGTCTGAACGACGATTATAAACTCGTCGCCGCCGTAACGGGCAACAAACGGATGAAGTTCGTTCATGGCGCATGCTTTTCGAAGAGCATCGGCTGTCCTTACGACTGCTACGTCACCTTCCATGTGACCGTACTTGTCGTTGATCGACTTAAAGTTGTTGAGGTCCATCATGAGGACGAAGAAAGTATCCTTGCCGTTACTTTTCGAGAGCTCCGTATCGACATATCTCTTAAGCTGGGTTCTGTTGTTGAGCTTCGTAAGAGGATCTATGGATACCATGTTCTCGATGGACAGGATGTAGATATAGAACATCAGGATGGTCGAGCCGAAGCAGAACAGAGGGGCGCGCAGCCACACCGACTGAATGAGGCCGAAGATCGCCACGACGATCGGATAGATCGCATAGACAAGGAAGTTGAACCTCCTTATGTAGTGCTCTTTCTGGAATGCGCGCATGAACGCACGAATGGATGCACACACGACGTATGTGGACGGGATAAAGAACAGAAGGAAATAATAAAATGGCGTAGGGACCATATCGTCGCCTAAGACCTTGTCCCTGAAGAACAGGAACATAAGAGACACGATAAGTGTCGAAAACAGTGTCGGAAGCTGGATCACAAGCCTGTTACTCAGGTGCTTAATGTACTTCGCACCGCCGATGAGCTCAATGTAGGAGAACCAGAAACACGACAGATAACAGATGATCACGCTGTTACTTATGTTGACAAGTGAGACCGAAAGGATCGACGGCGGAATGATCTTCTCCAGAAGGAGCACCCAGATAATGTCACTAAAGAAATAGATCACGTGGCATATCATGATCGTATCGAAAACGCGCTGTCTCTCCTGTCGATCGACACCACGCCAGCTCCTGCCGAGCATGACGGCAAAGATCAATATACAGACAACATTCGCTTCAATGTAATAAAAGGCGTAATTAAGCTCCATAGTTCCATGTATCTGTCAATATATACCAATAAACCGCGTTTTCTCTCCCTCATATACATTTACTATCTTACCATACATTAATCGATTCTTCTCCTTAGAAGAATATAAAGGGTTAGTATAATTCTTTACTTTGTACTCATTGCCCTCTTTCTCAACCACAAGGACCGTCGAAAGACTTGATATTCCGATGCTCTCTCCCGAAAAACCGACGAACATCGCCTTCCTTACCGTTTTCGCCTTCTTGATAGGACGCCTGTTCAAGAAGATCATCAGGAAAGCGTCAAGGAAGATAAGTCCCACAGTAGAGATGACCCAGAAGATAAGCACGATCACCAGCGCAAGATCGCTTTCCATACTCGAAAACATTGCAAGCGAAGCTACTGACGTAAGAAGAGTCGTAAAGACCGCCATCGCGAAAATTCCGACGATATCCTTGCCGGCACCGAAGTTCTTATATCTTTTATAAAAGGCAGCCTTCTCCTCATCACTCATCACGCGTGTCTCTTCGTCCAGACTAAAGATATTCGGATGATCGATAACGAACGGTTCCATGGTATCGAACGTTGTTTGGAACGAATCCAATATGCTCTTGGTAGCTTCCGTAGGCCTCATAAGAAAGCAGACAGCATCCTCATTAGATATCAGGATCATCCTCTGACCTTCAGTTATGTCCTTATAATCCGTGCACGGAAGAAGATAATCATAAGGTCTTCCGCTTACATCGATAAAACCGTCCTCCCTGATGCCGAGCCTGCCTCTGCCCTTAAGGACTTTATTCACCGTGCAGCCGTTAATATAATACTTACCTTTGGAAAAGACTTTCTTCTGCGCGAGCCTGGAACCTGCTTTTCTTCCCACGATGAACATGATCACCGACATGATGATCAGCCCGAGTCTCATGAACAGATTAGCGAAACCTTCAAAAAACGGAGAATTAACAAAGCTTTTCGGAAGAAGGAATAAAAGCGCACCGCCTATCGCAAGGCCCAAAACAGCCCCCAGAACGCCGAATGCAGTACTAACGCCCTTTGCCGGATTAAGTATTCCTCCGACTATGTCCTTAGTATGAGAAGACAGTAGTTCCTTCTCACTTTGTGTCAGTTCTCTTCTCATTTTATCCTCTATTAATCGTCGTATTCACCTTCGTATGTAAGGAGGCAGATAAAGCCTGCGATTATAACGAAGATAGCGGCAAAAGCCATGAAATAATAACCGTAATAATTCGTGATAGTGGTGGTGAATGTATAATCATTCGGATTATAACCGCCAAGCGCTGCCATAGCCTCCTTATACATACTCGCATTACTCGTCTCTACGCCTGCGGAGAACGTAAACTTCAACAAAAGACCTACAAGGGACAATCCGGAGAACGTACCAAGTAGAGCTGATAATCTTCTCTTAGGAGAATTCGCAACAAAGATACCGGCTACACCAAGAAAGAGGATAACAAATCCCATAATAGACGGCATGAGCTTAACATATTGGACAGTTTTCTCACCGGCACCAACGCCTTGGACGATCTCTATTTTCTGACATGGAATGAACAACGTGGCGATCGTGATAACGCACGCTGCCATGTATAAGATCTTACCAAGCAGACTCTTATTCATATTTACCTCCAACTCTTCCCAGAATGATGATACCATTATCAGCTCAAATTGACAAAGCATATAATAATAGCTATAATTTCCTCGCATTTAACGAGTCGTAGCGCAGTCGGTAGCGTACGTGCTTAGGGAGCATGGGGTCGCAGGTTCAAGTCCTGTCGCCTCGACCAAATCTCTTCCAGAGACAGTTTGGGCCGCTACATCAGCGGCCCTTTTTGCTTCTACAGAGCATTTGGTCCGCTGGTACAGGATATTTACCACTCCAAGATCAATCAAATTGTGGCCTGAGCGGACCAAATCTTCCCCAGAGACAATTAGGGCCGCTTCATGAGCGGCCTTTTTTGTATTTTCAGAGCATTTGGTCCGCTGGGCGGAACTGCTGTCAGTTCTGAAGCTTATTGATCTGAGTCGTATCGATGATCTTCTGTGATCCGCAGAACGGACATGTCGCATGAAGATATGTCGAATCGATATCCATCGCACCACCGCAGTGATCGCATACGAGATCGACTGTGTTAGGACCTGTCCTTACGTTACGCTCCAACTTCTGACCTGTACGAACTTCGATATAGCGTCTTATATTCTCGATAGCCTTGTCTTCCTGATCGGAGATGTTGCCGTTAGCTCTAGCAACACTGTCGATGTCCTGCATGAAATATACAAGTACGCTCGTGTCTGTCTTCTCGAGATAAGGTCTTATATCATTGAACGACATGTTAGTCGTGCTGATCCTCTGAACATCTGCCTTATATGCATCAGCGATCATCGGATCTGCAATGAAATCTGTCGTTACTCTGTCGAGCTCGAGTTGCTCTTCCCTGCTGATCATTCCGTCTGCTCTGGCGATGTAGTAACAGCATGCGAGCTTACCTAAGTAATTGCTCATCTTCGTTCTCTGATCTTGCTGATATTTATTCACAGGAGCAGAGCTGTTGTAATTGATCGCCTGCTGCTGAGCCTGCTGTCTGTTGTTCATAACATTAGCAACGAAAGCGCCTGCAGCTGCTGCACTAGCTGAAGCAACGGCTGTCTCTACAAGTCCGCCGTGTCTTCTCATCGGTGCACCTACCATCTGTCTGATAATAAATCTGCCGATTCCCATAATCTGCCCCTCCGTTCTTTTACTGAATTTATTATACTATACCCTGCCTTTTCGAAAAGCATGACAGTTCGGAATAATGAAGTATTATTCCGCTTTGGTATAAGTAATAGAATTTACCGCACCATCCTCGAAAATAAAGGACAGCTTGGTACCGCCTTCTGTGACGGTCATGTTGGATGAAGCATCGCCTTCAACAGTGTAGTCAGTGTAAAGGCCCTTGATGTCATCTTCGCTCATTCCGATGTATGCACCCTCAGGTGTTGTTACAACGTCGTCGCGAAGCTCGACTGAAAGAACGTAGTCGACGTCATCCTTCGGATATGTCCTGATGACGAAATCCTTATATGTGTATACCTTGTCCTTGCCCTGGAAAGCGCAGGAGTCAGCCTCGAAATAATCGTCAGGATCGCCAAGCGCGTCGATGAATTCCGATGTAGGCATGTCGATCGAGATAGTCTTGCCGCTTGCCTTAAACACGAGAGATGATGCAGGGGTAAAAGATACTGATCCTTCTGCGCCCTTATCGTTAGCTGCGGTCGTCTCTGCTGCGCCCTGTGCAGCTCCTGAACCTGCTGTTGTCTCTGTTGTATTGTCTGAACAAGCCGCAATACCCATAACGAGGGATAATGCGAGCAATGCTGATGCTGCTTTCTTAAGTTTCATTCTCATTCCTCCAGTTCTTTTTTCTGTTCTTCTATCATCTTATTATAGTATTCGACCTTCTTCGAATAAACCTCTGAGATCTTAGGATCGTTCCTGTGATCTTCAAGATTGAAGTTATCCATCAGGTATCTGCCGAAGTAGACTGACAGCTTCTCCGCGCCGGTGAGGTTAAGGTGAAGACCTGCGTCGTAAGTGTCGACTGACATATCAAGTCCGATCTCTTCCTGAAGAGGGATCATGTTGATATATGTAAGTCCGTTCTCCTTAGCGTAGTCCTCGACCTGCTTGTCCCACTCATCATACCAGTAAGGATATTCGGTCGGTGCTTTAATAAGGACGAGTTTACTGCCGTGTTCGTTACATATGTCCCTTATCTTATCAAGATACATCATTGCCGTTGATCCGAAAGTATAATCATCAAGCGGCATCGGTTCCGGGAAATTACCCTGCGGCCTGATGTCTGTCCTCATGTAGTAGCCGTTATGCGTGACGAGTCTTTTCGAGAAGATATGATCGAAGTCTTCCTGAGTGAGCTCAGACCATCTCGAGTGATATCTAAGGATCGGGAAGACATAATCGATGAAGCTTTCCTCAGGGATCATCGAAGCGTTGATGCAGTCGATCTTGGACTTCGACCACTTCATGCCGTCTATCGTCATCCTGTTGTACTCCTCTTTCTGAGGTGTGTTGTACTTAAGTGCCAGGACGTTAAAGACTACTACCTTCGGCGTCTCATACTTGTAGGTGTCTTCGAGAAGATAATAGGACTGCCAGATGAGCTGCTGCGAGCTGCCTCTGATGTAAGAGGTGATGCCATACTCTTCCCAGAGCTTCATGGTGGAGAAGTTCTCGTATACTTCGCAGTCACCTATGAAGAGGACATCGTGATCGGTCGTCTCCTTATAGTATTCCTCGACCATGGAGCCTTCCACGATATCGCCCTGATATTTAGGCATAACGAGCCTTTGCGCGAACCACAGTCCCGCGATAAGAAAGCTAGCTATCAGTAATGATGCGATGATCTTTTTCTTCATAAGACTCCTTAGAACTGATTATAGATAAACTGCGTCGAATCGTATCCGAGGCCGTACACTCCGAAAACAATGATAACGATCAGAAGGACCGATAGTAAGAAGTGGCGAACGACGAATTCGTCATCCTTAAATACCTGTCCGCGCTTTGCCTTTACGATGCTGACAGTAAGGATGATCACAAATGACACGATAAGAACGATATAGTCAGGTCTTGTAAGACCGATATTAAGAAGCGAACCGTCGGCGAAGATCTTCAGGTTGATGTTCGTGAACATCGTTCCCACCATCTTAAACGTCAGAGGCACGTTCCTGTAAACATCGAACATCCTTATCATGCTCATGAGAAGGATCGTTCTTACTATCTCGAAGATACCGTAAACGGCGGTATCCTTGATCTTTACTTTACTGTGGAACTTCGCATAGAGCGGCTCAAGTTCCTGTGAGATCATGATAACTACGAAGTTCATGAGACCCCAGACGATGAAGTTCCATGCTGCTCCGTGCCAAAGACCCGTTGTAAACCATACGATGAGTGACGACAGATAGACAGGAACTCTTTTTCCGATCTTCTGGCCCAGCTTCTCTCTCGACCACTTCGAGATCTTGAGCATCGGTCCGCAGACTGATACCGGATAGAATATATAATCCGTGAACCACGTGCCCATCGTGATGTGCCAGCGGTTCCAGTATTCCTTGATGTTTTTCGAGAAGTAAGGGAGGTTAAAGTTCTCGGCTACGTCGATGCCAAGGACCTTCGCGATTCCAATCGTGATATCGATACCACCCGTGAAGTCGCAGTAAAGATCGAATGCGTAGAAGAGCATCGTGACGAAAACGAATGTACCCTTGTAAGTGTCAGTGTCAGCCGCAAGCGCGATAACTGCCGGAGCGATCCTGTTCGCAACGACCATCTTCTTGAAGTAACCCCAGATGATCCTCGTAAGTCCCTTCGAGATGTTAGTCTCCTGAAGCTTATGTCCTCCGAAAAGCGTAGGAGCGAGATCTTCATAACGACAGATCGGACCCTGGACCATGAGTGGGAAGAATGACACGAACAGCAAGAGCTTGAACGGATTTTTCTGAGGAGCGGTCTTACCCCTGTAGACATCGATCACGTAACTGCATGTCTGGAATGTGTAATATGAG
>JAGCGE010000233.1 GCA_017649745.1 Clostridiales bacterium
AAAGGCATTCCTAACACAACAATTGATTTTTCACCAAGTCTCGAAAACGTTGTCCCGCAACGATTTTAAGGTTCAACTTTTTTCTGATGTCCGATTTAACGGACAAGTGCATCTTGTGTATCCCGTGGACCAACAGGCAGTTTTTAAAGGAAATAGTCCACCAAACCGTGGACTTGAACACGGTTTTTGAAGGATTAAGTCCACGAGATCATAAAAACTCTAAGAAATCTGGTTAAATCTTTCATTTTCGTGGACCTTCTCCCGCTTTTTCGACGTTATAGTCCACCGAACCGTGGACTTGAACTGTGTTTTCAGGGCATTTGGTCCACCAGATGATCAGGATAACAACAATGGCTTAAAGCCGATGAAGTCTGACGAGATACAACGGTATGTCGTTCCGTTCTTCTCACCTTCGTAAGCTGTCCTGTGGCCATTGCCGTGAAGATGGCCGTAAACACAAAGGTCGATGCCGTTCTCTTCGATCCTTACCGAAAAGTCTGTCTCCTGCGAACCCTTGGTCAAAGGCGGATAGTGGAGCATCATGATCCTTTTTCGAGCATGATCAGGATCAAGTCTGCGGATATCCTTCAGGCAGAGCTCAAGTCTAAGTATCTCTCTGTCGTAGATCTTTATGTCTTCCTGCTTAAAGTGACTGTCACCTGGTAAGAGCCAGCCTCTGGTCGCAGAGATGATCGCATCTTCTGCTTCGATCGCTTTGTTCTGCAGGAATGTTATGGAATTAAAACCGTGCTCAGATGTGAAAGTCTCCATCTTCTTAACGGTGGTCCACCAGTAGTCGTGGTTGCCTCTGGAGATTATCTTCTTTCCAGGGAGAGATTCGATCAGCGAAAAATCCTTATCTATCTCACTTAAGTAAGTAGCCCATGAAACATCTCCTGGGATAAGTACAGTATCGGAATCAGACACCAGCGAACGCCAGTTAGTCTCGATCTTTTCCATGTAATTTTCCCAATAGGGACTGAAAACATCCATCGGCTTATCGATGTCTTTGGCAAGATGAAGGTCTCCGATACCGTATAAGGCCATGATGTTTACTCCTTAGAAAAATGTTCGATGATGCTTATAGCATTCTCCTCTGTTATCGTCGGACACTCCAAGAGTTCTTCCTTCGTCGCTTCGGAGATCCGTTTGATTGTACCAAAATGTGCGAGTAATTTCTTCCTTTTGGCAGGACCTATTCCCTTTATGTCTTCAAGCTTATATTTCAGGTTACGCTTCTTCGACAGTTTCCTCTGGTAAGTTATCGCGAACCTGTGCACCTCGTTTTGGACTGCCGTCAGGAATCTAAGGAGCACCAATTCGTCATCGTTAAGATTATCCTTATCGAGCAATATCTCGCGTCCGTCAGTGAAAACGAGACCCGCTGTCTTATGCTTTCTGTTCTTGAACATTCCGGCGAGAAGTATCTTATCCTGAAGACCGAGTTCAGTAAGCACTTCCAGTATCGCGGATACCTGTCCTTTACCGCCGTCGGCAAGGATCAGTTCAGGATATGTAAATCCGTCTTCTTTGCTGTGCGAGAATCTTCTCGTTAAGACCTCTCTCATAGAAGCGAAATCATCCTGAGTGGTAACCTCCTTGAGCTTAAAGAGCCTATAGGACTGCTTATCTGCCTTGCCACCCGTAAAGACCACCATGCCTGCACAGATATCATCATTTCCAAGGTTACTGATATCGAATGATTCGATCCTCTTTATGCTGCCTTCTTCTATTCCGAATTCTTTCTCGATCACGCGAACAGCTGCTTCAGGATCACTTCCTGCTCCACCGCCTCTTAATATCCTTCTTGTCATCATCTCTCTGGCGTTAAGGTCAGCCATCTTAAGAAGCGACATGAGCTCGCCTCTTTCAGGAACTTTAAGAGTGACTTTATGTCCGCGAAGACCGCTTAAATATTCTTCGACATCTCTTGTTTCCTCTTCAGTTCCAATGCTTACAGGGATAACGATCGTCTCAGGAATATAAGGCGCGTTCTCGTAGTATTGCATGATAAAGCTCTGAAGTATCTCAGAGTTATCCGATCCTTCACTCTTAACAAAATAAGTCGACGAACCAACTACTCGGCCGTCACGCAGTTCGAGTTTTCGAATAGAGCTCTCGCCTGCGTCAGAATAAATACCGACTGCATCGACATCTCTTCTAATGTCCATAAAGATTTTCTGGTTGCGCGTTATGTTTTCGAGCGCGAACAATCTGTCTCTGTATACTGATGCCTTCTCGAAATCATAGGCCTCAGCAGCCTTCTCCATCTGCTCTTTTATCATGGCCTTGATGCCGTCATATCTACCCTCGAAAAAGTCGACGATCATCTTCATCATCGCGAGGTATTCTTCAGCATTGATACCGCCGTTACAAGGCGCAAGACACTTGCCGATGTGATAGTTAAGACAAGGCCTTTCCTTGCCTATATCACGAGGCAGTTTACGGGCACATTTCTTGAGCGGAAAGATCGCGTCGATAGCCTTAAGGAACACGAACAGATCTCCGTTCATGTAAGGTCCGAAAAAGAGCGCGCCCTTCTTCCTTGCTTCCTCGTCAGGCCTGAAGACTTTCATGACACGAGGAAAGGCTTCGTTCATCGTGATGCACACATAAGGATAGCCTTTGTCATCGCGAAGAAGGATATTGTAATGTGGTTGGTAACGTTTGATGAGATTGGCCTCAAGAAGAAGCGCTTCGGCTTCTGTTCCGACAACCGTATATTCGAAATCGGCAACGTGAGATACCATTGCTCTGACTTTGTTATTAGGGATATCGTGATCTCCAAAGTAGGATCTTAATCTGTTACGGAGCTTCTTGGCCTTTCCTACATAAATAACACAACCCGAAGCATCCTTCATAAGGTAAACTCCGGGTTCTTGAGGTACTAGATCTAAGCGAGCGTCAAAGCCGTTCATGAAACTTTTGGATTGTTCAAATAACTTACGAGCTCGTCTACTGCTTCCTGTGCATCTACACCATCAGCATTGATATCGATTCCTACGCCATTCTCGATTCCGAGTGACATAACACCAAGAAGACTCTTGGCATTCGCACGACGACCATCTCTTGTAAGATAGATCGTACTCTTGAAACTCGAAGCCTTCTGAATAAGCATCGCTACAGCTTTCATCTGGAGCGCATCCTCACATTTAAAAACAACTGTCTCTTGTACCATAGCCGCCTCCTTGAGAAACGTATACTTTTAGCAATTCATTTGCCATTAAGTATATTTTCACGAAAGAGCTAAGTCAACAGAATAACGAGGGGCTCGCACTTTTTCGCTTTTTTAACGCAAAATACTGAAAGTTTGACGGTTCTTTTGTCTATTTTCACAACTCGATTTTATAGAGCAAAGCATCATCGCCCTGACCGTAGTAATCTTTTCTGGAGGAATACATGGTAAAGCCCAGTTTCTCGTAAAGTTTAACCGCAGGCTCATTGCTCTTGGAGACCTCCAGGAACAGCACCTTAATGCCCTTTTCCTTAAGTTCTTCCATGAGCTTAGTCATGATCTTAAGACCAATGCCTTCTCTTCTGTATTTACCACTTACACAGAGGTTTCCAACCTCCGCTTCATCCTCTACGAAGCTCGCGCCGCAGTATCCAACTACAGCATCTCCGTTGTCGGTCCTTGCAACAAGACAAAGCTTCCTGTCACTTCTGACAAGATCGGTTATCTCTTCTTTTGTCCACGGATGCTTGATGCATTCAGCTTCCAATATTACGATCGTCGGAACGTCTCTTTCAACGCCGTCTTTAATATGGACTTTTGTTGCTTTCTTAAGTCTCTCGGCAGATGCTCTCGCGCAATATACAGGCTCGATGTCGATCGCATCCTTGTACTCGTCCTCACTTCTAACAGCTACAGCCTTTGCGATACCTGAAGGCAGGATGACAGCTCCGTGAGCATCTTCAACAATAGCATCGGTCTTACCTTCAAGAGCCTTGCTCATCGTATCGTATCCGTTACCGCAGATAATGAGCCTGCTTCCGTCAGGGATATCAATAAGTGCTGTAAGCTCATCAGCATCGTATCCGTTTTCCTTTACGATGACGTTCATGTCCTCATCATATAAAGCTGCGAACACTCTGTTGTTCCTAGCGTCAAAGCAAGGAAGGATATATGTCTTTCCATCGAACGAAGTAGGTGTCACGCTTCTAGCGAGCGCCTCGACTGATGTCACACCGACGACCTTCTTATCAGTAACAACAGACATACCCTTAACAGTAGCGATGCCGATCCTTATTCCCGTGAATGATCCAGGGCCGACTGTGACTGCATAAAGATCGATATTCTTAACATCGATACCTGCTTCATTAATGACCTCATTAGTGATCGGAAGGAGCACCTCAGAATGCGTTCTCCTCTCGAGGCTGAGCCTGTAGGAAAGTTCCTTGATATTGCCGCCATCGACCTCATAAAGTCCGGCACAACATGTGGAATTCGATGTATCTAAGACAAGTAATCTCATTGCTCTTTCCCCTCGAAAACATTCTTTAATGCGTCAGTGATCTTCTGATCGAACTTCGTCTCATCAAACGAGATCTTGATGTCACGTTCATTACCGACTCCCCTGATCTCGATCTTGATAGTCTCCTTCGGAAGTACCTCTTCGATAACAGAACTCCATTCGATGATGCAGATTCCGTCGTAGTCAAAATATTCATCAAGACCCGAGTCCAGAAAATCATCAGGACCTTCGAGCCTGTAGGTGTCAAAATGATAGATCGGGATTGTCCCGCCAAGATATTCGTTCACTATCGTGAATGTAGGACTCGACACATGTGAAGTTACTTGAGACTGTTCGCAAAATCCTCGCGTAAATACAGTCTTTCCGGCACCAAGATCACCGTCTAAAGCGATGACTGTTCCGCCTTCTAAGACTTTCGCAAGACTTCTTCCGAGCTCGAGCGTATCTTCTTCACAAAGTGACTTTATCTTAAATTCCATGAAGTCCTCACTTAACATAAACAGGAACTTTGCCTGCGATGACCTTCTCTGCGATCGGGTCACCCATATCGATCATCACAAAGTGAAGACCATCAAGGAAAGGTCCTACTGCTTCACCAAGTTCAGTGAATACTTCATCGTTTCTTCCTGTGTGGTCTACAACGAACAGCCACTCAGGCTTTTCGAGACCTTCCCTTTGCATGAGCTGGATAAAGATCCTGAAGATCTCATCCTTTTTCGCGCCGTAATCTATGACTGCATTTCCCATGCCTTCAGGGAGCTTATCAGGATCTCCGACCTTGATATTAAGGCTCTGCGAAGTTGTTTTCTCGACCTTCGAAGGGATATCCTTGATGATGCCGTCTTTCTTGAATTCTTCTATGATGGTCCTGAGCATATCCTCTCTAAAAAGGACATTCTCTTTACCAGGGTTAACGACAAAGCCGTTTATCTTGCTGTTTTCGTTGAGCACAAGATCAGCAAGATCCATAAATCCTGCCACAACGCCGTTCTGCTTCTTATTTACGAATGCGAGATTAAAGCTCTCGGAATCGGAATAGACGATCTGATAGATCCTTCCCTCATCACCTTCTACGGCGTGAAATCTCATCTTACCTTCTTCGTTGCCTTCGACAGGAAGGATGAACTTCGCCTTGACTGCTTCCTTCAAAACACCGAGCATGTTCTCTTCCGTATTATCAGTGTTGATGAGCTTAAGAGCCGCAAGGAGCTCCGGATTCTTTATATCGTTGTCTTTGATCTCCATATTGTTCTCCGTAATCTATTAAGTTCCGAAAAGCGTGTTACATATCCACCAGAAAAGCGGGATCGTTCCTATCATGATAACAACGCTTTGGGCAAACGTCCTCGCACAAAGCTTAGGCGCGCAGTTAAATTTCTCACTGAAGATAACGTTCATCGAACCGCAAGGAAGCGCAGTCATAAGAACGATAGTAGTTGCCGTAACCGGCATCATGTGAACGTAGTGACGAACAAGAACGACTGCCCCAAGCATGATAGCCGGGAATATAACAAGTCTTAAACTGTTCGCAAGATAACACCACTTATCAGTAATGAGTTTCTTGATGTCTACTGTTGTCAATGTAGATCCGATCATGATCATAGCAAGCGGAACTGTCATGTTACCGACAAGATCGATAGTCTCGATAACGTGGCTTGGCATTCTCCAAGGGATAACAAAGAGGACAAGAGCCACAACGGTAGCAATGGATACAGGGTTTACGACCAGATTCCTGAAATTAGCCTTCTGTCTTGAGAGCTTATGTTCACCGTAGGTGTACATGAACAGGTTGAACATGATGTTAAAGCATGACGCGAGAAGAAGTCCCTTCGCTCCGAAGATAGCCTTCATGAGCGGGAATCCGACGAATCCTGTGTTCATGAAAACAGAAGTCATGAGAACTACTCGTTTCTCCTGATCTTCCATCTTCATCTTCGATACGAGGATCCTCATACCGATGATCGAAAAAGTGAAGTAACAGAGGGATGCACCTGCAACAGCGATGAGCGCGAGGATCATCTCTCTGGAATATTCGTACTGACTAGATGAAATGAGGTTAAACGGCAAAACGGCAAAAAGAAGGATATTCGATAATCCTCTCTGGACACGTTCGTCGATAACCCTCGTCTTACGAAGTATGAAGCCCAACACAATGAGCAATGCCATCTGTAAAAAACTAAACAGAAGCGCTGACATATTTCCTCCAGATCAACCGATAAGTGTCTTAACCGCACCCCTGTATCCTTCAAGGAGCCCCAAAGCCTCATCTCCGGACATCTTCGGCTTATACACCTTAGACGGTTCGTAAAGTTTTTTCAATTCTTCCTTATTCTCGAAAAGCCCTACCATCAGACCGGCGAGCATTCCGACACCCATAGAAGTCATCTCATCACTTCTCGCGCGACATATGTCGACGTTCAGAAGATCAGACTGAAGCTGCATCAGGAAATCACAGGCACAAACTCCTCCGTCGACCTTCATCTCGCGGCTCCTGATACCCGTCTCCTTCTGCATGAGACCGATAAGTTCCGCGACCTGATAAGCTATCGCCTCCACACCGGCTCGAACTATATAATCACCACCGGTGCCTCGTGTCAAGCCTAAAACGGCGCCTCTGACCTCGGAATTC
>JAGCGE010000234.1 GCA_017649745.1 Clostridiales bacterium
CCCAATACACCAAAAACCAACTTTTCAATAATATCAAGAAATCTATACAATCGCAATAATATGATAGGATTAGTGCAAAAAAGTGAAATTACTTGTTCGTATTCTCACCTAATACATCGGCAGCTATCTTGGCATAGATATCATCGAACTGTTTGGATGTTTTGCCAAGTATTTGATAGACCTCCGTCATATCTTTATTGTTCATCTTGAAGTCGAAATTCTCAGCGAAAAACTCTGTGGGACATATATTTCGAAGTACTTCATTTCCGTCATTATCCAGATAGTAGAAATAATTGTAACCTCTCAGACAGTCATATAGTGCGTCAGCGCTCTTCACGCTATCAGAAGTGATCGGAGTTTTACCATCACTCTTCAGGTTCTTCTGCGACAGTGTATGAGATCCCATTCCGCCGATCTTATTATTTGTCGCTCCGCCAAACATATCACACAGGATTATCTTACAACCGAATCTGCTGAATTCCTGAGATCTCTCGTTTGTTTTATAGACATAATCCTTATCTTCAAGATAAACATATTCCTCGTAACCGTAATAATTCCTGACACTTTCGTATGCATCCTTCATTTTGTCATCCCACGTCGAAGGAAGCAGTGTCCTGAAATAGTTAGGATCATTATCAAGAGAAACATTCGGATTATCTTTCGAAAAGAAATAATCCAATAAGAGAGTCTGTTCAGGATCTGACAGTTTATGTGCATCATCAGCCTTGGCATTATATGATTCGATCGTTCCTTTCAGATGCTCTCTACATTCTGATAAGAGAGTATCTTTATAACTGTCAGATATGTTGTTGACTGTATCGGTATCTTTAGCCAAATAGTCATCAAGTGCGTGTCCGAATTCATGACAAAAAGATGAATCGTCGGAACTGGTATCTTCGAGTGCAAGATTGATAGTTCTCCTGCCGAATATATCCCTGGTATTAGGATTATAATTAGCAACACCGTCCTTCTCGATGATATTCAGACGAACATGCGGAAGATAATGCAGAATAACATCTCTATACTCCGGAGCAGCTGTATAAACCGTATACTTGATCCTCTTTGTCTGGAGTGTGATATTATCATCCATTCTCAAAAATGCCGGAAGGAAGAAAGCATCCATGGTTTTTCCTGCATTATGATCTATGTGTTCATATAAGAAATTGCAATTATCCAGTCTCTGCTCTGATACAAGATTTGCATCATTACGATGATCAACATAATACTTGAAAACACTATGAAGAATAGTGTCATCAATGATATGGGTTTTCTCTACATTCTTGACAAACTGCGCAACCATCGGATCGAGATACTCCATCTCCGGTTTTGACAGTTCCTCGCCCTGATCCATTTTCGGGCAGGTCCTCTTGAAATATGCAGTCAAAGCAACATTTGATATCTTATCATTCTTGATCTGTGCTTCGAAAAGGTTATTCCATGCATCAGTATTCAACTGCGAAAATCTTGTTTTATCGATCGACAGTTCCTTAACGCGGGCAGGATTGACCGTCTGGCCCTTAAAATCTCCTATATGCGTCAGTTCTTCACTCATTCTCTGCATAAATCCGGTGATCTCATTGAGCATCTCGTTGATATCTGCAGCCGACTTCTTAATGTTGTCTAAAGTCTCTTCTGTTTCTGTATAGAACGTGTCAACATGAGTGTAATAGTTTCTTGCCAATGACCTTATAGAATCCATCTGCTTTGTAGCCTGTTCTGCAGTTGCAAAAGCAAGACATTGTTCTATCTGGTTATCAGTGGTGCTGACTTTTACCTCATCAATTCGCGTCTCATATTTCCTGATCGTAGCAGATTTTTGGTATGCTCTGATAGAGCTCTTCAGATCTTCCTTGAACTCATTTCCGTAATAATATAACATTTCTCATCCCTCTTATTGTTGCAAATATCTTTCACTGTTTATATCTTCACAATAGGCAATATTAGATGCTGCCTTACGCACATAATTCGATGTCGATTCGAAAAGCTCGTTAAACTCGGCACACATTCCGTTATATGCCTTAATACACTCATTGATTCCATTGATCGCTTCTCCATATGACTGGTGTAACAGACTGCCCTTACTGTTTATCTCGTGTTCATCTCGGGCAGAATCGAGCATATCGGAATATTTTTGCAGAGTATATCTGTATACATGTATCTTTACTTCAGGAACATGGTCTCTCATTCATCAAGCCCTCCTATAAACTCTCTCGTCCTGTCAATGAGACATGTTTGCATCATTTCATACATCTCATTCATCATCTGATTTACATCTTTCACCGAATCCTGGACAAAACGCATTTCTCTGTTCAATTCTCTGATAACTTCATGCGCCGTGCACTCATCTTCAGGACCAAAGCACTGTTGATTAATACCTGATAATATCGCTTCATACTTGATCATGGCATTCATCAGACTTGATTTAGGTACACTTCCGAAAGACTGTATATCACGGATCTCGGACGGATCTATTCCTGTATCAGCGCTATTCATTTCATCATCTTCCCTTCTTATAACTTACTGTCTATACGCTTCATACAGGTATAGAAATCATCACTGTAGTCATGTGCATCCAATATACCTTTGGCGACATTTACAAAATGCGCAACAATACCTGAATCAGTGTTCAGATCATTAAGACCGGAATAGAACTTTTCCTGGTCCTCCTCGTACTCCCTCTTACTGAGAGCTGTTGCAGTCAGCAGATTCTCCAGTTCCTCTTTGACCGCTTCGTCGATCATGTTCTCATCATCTTCCATTTCTCTTCCTCCCTTATGTATTGTTCTTGAATATATCCTCTAATGTCTGTTCGAAAAGATCGACTGAGTTGCCGAAGATCTCTCTTGTATCCGTCATATCCATGCCCTTTAAATGACAATTAAAATTCTCGGCAAAGAACTCTGTAGCAAAATGATCGTTGATCTTAACTTCATATTTTTTGTCTTCCGAATAATACCAATAATCATATTCTTTCAGAGCTTCGTACAGAGCGTCTGCACTCGTTACATTTTTAGAACTAATTGCATCTCCCGAAAGCAGCAACCTCGTTTGATCCAGAGAATGTCCGCCAAGTCCTCCTAATTGGTTATTTGTTATTCCTCCTACGATATCATCCAAGATAGACGTAAAAATGGTAATCTTATTTCCTTTATCTTTCTTCACATACACATCTTCACTATTCTCGTCGTATACGTATTCACTATATCCATAGTAATCCCTTACATCACTGAAGATCTCTATCTGTTCATCGCTCCATGTTGTAGGAAGTAATGTCTTGTAATAATCCGACTGACCATCAACAGATACATTTACATTCTCTTTACTGATAATAAAATCGATTATCTCATTTACTTGTTTTGTAGATAATGGAGTCGCATCTTTATCAGTTTTTTTCGCTTCTTCAATTCGAGTTATATCTAGATCTGAGATCGTTGTTTCCAGGTGAGTTCTGAAATCCGATATCAGTGTATCTCTGAACATGATCGAAATATTATTTCTGACTCGTCCGTCTTTCTCTGTATAATCTTCAAAACTCATATCATCAATCGCATGACCGAATTCATGACAAAAGGCACAGTCCGGCTTATCCATATGGTATGGGTCCTTTTTTAATATAAGATTGATCGATGGTTTTTTCTTATCCGATCCCGGTGAATAATGTGCGATATTAACCGGATCAGGCTCAAGAATATGAAGTTCAAGCTCAGGCAAGTGATTGAAAATAATCTTCCTATAATCGTTCGAAGCTGTGTACACATCGAATTTTATGCATCTGAGATGCTTTAAAACCGTCTCGTCACCTTCTAAGTACTCAGGCATTGAATAAACATCGCTCAAGAAATTATCGAAGATCTCCTTATGTGCAGGATTAAGAAGCTCATATGCGTCTATGCAATTCTGCAGATTCTGAGGTTTCAATAAATGCGAATCAAGTGCGCCATCAAAACGCTTATCAGCATAATACTGATATAATTGTTTTATCTTTTTCCTGTCATCTGTCGGAAGTTTTACATCTTTACTACCCGTAAATCTTTTCAGATAGACCGAATACATAGGATCAACTCTGTTTGCATCTTCCTTTGACAGTGTCTCTCCCTTTTTCAGCATAGCAGTGATCCTGTTAACAAAAATATTAACAGCGGTCTCAGTTATCGCATTGTTGGCGATCTCGATATCGCAGATCTTATTCCACGCTTCCGTACTTAATTTGGAAAACTCATCCTTATTTACTCCGGCTTCTTCCAAGATCGATGAGGTTACTTTACGTCCCTGATAATCGCCGACCGAACACAAAGCCGCATCCATCCTCTGCAAGACAGAATTTGCTTCGATCAACATATCACTGACCTTTGTGGCAGCAGCTAAGATCTCAGTAGCATTCGTATCAACTCCACCATAGAACTCAGTTATTATGTTCTTTACTACCCTGGCCTTCTTGGTTACTTTATAAACTTGGTCATGTGCTTCCTTCGCAGTCTCCCAACATGCGATCTTAAAGAATTTATGCTCGTCATCGATCTCGATCGGTTCGATAGTTTTCGAATAAGATGTGGAAGGAACCAATGCTTTGATTGACTCGAGTTCACCTATTAGTTTGTCTTTATGATCTGTTCCGTATTTTCTCATTCTATTTCATTCCTCTTTTTCTATCCCTAAGTCTTATGAACCTTCGTTGTCAGCTTCACAAAGTTCAATATTCATCGCTGCCTTAGAAAGATATCTCGCTGTTGATTCATATACTTTGTTAAAGCTCTCACAGACATCGTTATAAGCTTCAAAACACTCGTTTATCTTGTCAATGGCAGCTCCTTCTGAACCGCTGAGTGAATCAAGTTTATTGTGAATATTAGCCCTGTGGCTCTCTGACATAAATACACTGGATTGCATCCTAAAACGATTTCTATCTACATTGATCATTCCTCAGTCCCCCATACTTCTTCTGCTTTCTTGTCTTCCTCATCAAGAATGCAGGTATTGATGATGTGAAAAATGTCATCAAGCATCATATTCGCATCATTCATTATCTCGGAAACCGAATCCATCTGTATGATCAATTCATCGATAACTCCATGCGCAGTACTCGTGTCATTAGCGTGAAAACACTCATGGCTTATAACGTTCAGACGATTCCGATAAGTGTCTATAGACCTGTTTAATCTTGCGCCCTGTCCTGATCCTGAAGTTAATTCTGTGTATTCTCTGATCTCATTTTCTTCTAAAGCTGTTATATCGCTCATATATCCATCCTCTTAATCTATATTGTTATCTATCCAATTGATATAGCCGTCAAAAGTTGCAGCATAATCTTGGCTCGCAAATAAATTACGAACATATTCTTGATAATTTGCCATTATTGGGGAGTCTGTATCTAATCCGTTAGCTGATTTTTCTATTTCGTCCACGTCGTGAATGTACTGCTTTTTACATTTGCGCGTAGCTTCCATCAGCGCGATATAACTCTCGCGTTCTTTGTTTCTCTTTTCAATCTCATCATCTTCCATTGCCTCTTCCTCCTTTCTCTAGAATCAAACAGGACAAATGTCCTCTTTCTTCTTTTCGAAAAAAGAAAGATAAGACTGCTCCGGATCGCTCCGGAGCAGTTATAATCTATCAACCTTTTAGCCGAGAACTACCTCAACCTTGTGTGTCTTACCATCGCCGATAACAGGAACGATGCAACCGTCTACGGCATTGCCGTCAACTGTCAAAGACTTAACACCCTTGTTTACGTGTGAAGGGTTCTTGATCTCGATCTCGTATGTGTCACCTCTGAACTGACGTGTAGCCTTAAAGCCGTCCCATGCTGCAGGGATGGAAGGATCAACACGAAGTCCGTCGAA
>JAGCGE010000235.1 GCA_017649745.1 Clostridiales bacterium
CCTGCTGTCGGCAGTACTTACGAGAAGGCTTAAACACTGCAGGGATTTTCTTGATGCGCTGGCGGTCAGGGATGAGTATAAGGAACTGGTGGGCTGTGACGAGATGGTAAATGAAGGAACTCCGCCTGCTTTCCTTTGCGGGACTTACGAAGATCAGCTCGGAAACTTCGAGAATTCGATCTACTATGCCGAGGCTCTGGGAAGACATAATATCCCGTTCGAGCTTCACATATTTCCGAAGGGTGAGCACGGGCCTCCGTGGTGTGATGAGACGATATGGTCGATGGAGCCTTCGGACAGGTCCACGTTCCGTGATTACAGAATGATCGATCTGTCGATCGAATGGATCAACGAGATGTGCTAAAATACTTGATCATATGAGGTAGGAAGAAATGGCAGAAAAGAGACTCGGAAGGAATCTTAAAAAGATGATAGGCTACTACAGGCCTTACATCGGAACTTTCATACTGGATATGATCTTTGCCCTGATCGCATCCGCGATCGCGCTGGTCATTCCGCTTGTCGTAAGATACATAACTTCGGAAGTCGTTTACTTTGACCCTTCTGACGCGAAGACTAAGATAATCCGTCTCGGCATCCTTCTCGTGGTACTCGTAATCGCGCAGTTCGGTGCGAACTTCTACATCACGAACGTCGGTCACGTCATGGGCGCGAAGATGGAATATAACATGCGTTCGGAAATCTTCTCTCATTATCAGAAACTGTCCTTCTCGTTCTTTGACGATCAGAAGGTCGGCCAGTTGATGAGCAGGATCACCAACGACCTTTTCGATATAACGGAGCTCCTGCACCACGGTCCTGAGAATCTCGTCATTTCTTTTATCAAGATCATCGGCGCGTTCGTAATCCTTTTCGGCATCAGTAAATACCTGACGGCGGCAGCTTTCATACTCCTGCCGGTCATGTTCCTTTACGTCTTCTTCCTCAACAGGAAGATGCGTAAGACTTTTCGAGAGAACAGAGCAAGGATCGCCGACATCAACTCCAAGATCGAGGACAACCTCTCCGGAATAAGAGTGGTAAAATCATTCGCCAACGAAGACATCGAGCGCGGCAAGTTCAAGGAGGGAAACGACGCCTTCTTAAGGACCAAGAAGAACAGCTACCGTTACCTGGGTCTGTTCCAGTCCGGCATGACCGCGTTCATCCTTCTTATCAACGTGGCAGTCATCGTCACGGGCGGCGTGCTGATCTCGGAAGGTCTCGTCAAGATCCCTGACTTCATCGCGTTCCTGCTTTACATCAACACATTCACCGAGCCGATAAGGGTCCTCGTGGACTTCACCGAGCAGTTCCAGAACGGCTACACCGGCTTCGAGAGATTCATGGAGATCTTAAGTATCGAGCCTGACATCAAGGACCGTGAAGGTTCTTTTCCTCTCGAAAACGTTCGCGGCGACATCACTTTCGAAGACGTTTCCTTCAAATACAAAGACGGCTCCCACAGAGTCCTTCGCCACGTCAACCTCGACATCAAGGCAGGTTCCTACATCGCCCTCGTCGGTTCATCCGGCGGCGGCAAGACGACCCTCTGCAGCCTCATCCCGAGATTCTATGACGTTACCGGCGGCTCCATCAAGATCGACGGCAAGGACATCCGTGACGTTAAGGTCAAGAGCCTTCGAGACCATATCGGAATAGTCCAGCAGGACGTCTATCTTTTTGCGGGCACTGTCATCGAGAACATAAGTTACGGTAAGCCCGGATCCACCCGCGAAGAGATCATCGAGGCAGCTAAGCTCGCGAACGCCCACGACTTCATCATGGAACTTCCGAACGGCTACGACACCGACATCGGTCAGCGCGGTATCAAGCTCTCGGGCGGCCAAAAGCAGCGTCTGTCCATTGCCCGCGTATTTCTTAAGAATCCTCCGATCCTTATCTTCGACGAAGCAACCAGCGCTCTGGATAACGAGAGCGAGAACATCGTCAAGGAGTCATTGGAGAAGCTCGCCAAGAACAGGACAACCATCGTCATCGCCCACCGTCTTTCAACCGTCCGTAACGCCGAGCGCATCCTCGTCCTTACCGAAAACGGCATCGAAGAAAGCGGCACCCATGAAGAGCTCATGGCTCAAAACGGCATCTACGCAGGCCTTTACAAGTGGAACGCATAAAAAAATAGACAACCCTAAGTTACCATCCGGGGTAAGTTAGCCCTCCTTCTTCTATGCTAAAATAGAAATATCTTTTTAGAATGAGGTGATACAAATGAGTAATCTTAAGATGAAGAGGGTCCTTATCGCACTCACTTTCACGATGGCAATGGCAGGAAGTTCACTGATGTTTGCCGCATGCGATTCCAAGGACACAGACGAGACCAAATCCTCAACTTCTTCTACAACAACTGAGGAAGAGACCGAAGAAGAGACAGAGGAAGAAACTGAAGAAAGCGAAGAGAATGAAGCTTCTTCAGAGGCAGTCAAAGCCAAAGCTGATGAGTTCAAGGAACAGGGGATCGAGGTCGAGCCGATCGATGCGGCTTTTCTCATGGCAGATGATTCCATATTCGTTGAAGGCTTCAGAGCGATCGATGCAGACGGCAACGAGTACGTATGTGCTCAGTTCACCGATCCTGACTTAGCCTACGATCTTTTCCATGACGTATGGATCCCGCAGTTTGATTCTTATTACGTTTCCAACTCCAACCACAAGACAATGTTCGGCTTCCACGACAATCAGCTGGAAGGCACAGTAGACGGTGACGGCTTCATGGAATATACCGTTATCGACGGAACCACCGAAGCTCTTCCGCATTCCGAAGCAGAAGAGGAGATTGAGATCGTTTACGAAGATTCCGGTGTTCAGGTCTACTACGAGCAGAGCATCTACAACGGCATGACCGTTACGGATAAGAGCAACACCATAGATAAAGCAGGAGAGGGCTTCGAAGCAACAAAGCTCGACAAGAACGGCAATATCGAGACAACATACTGCTACAAGTTCGAATCCGCTGATGATGCAGTCGACTATCTTTACACTCTCGCAGATGAGAACGGCTACGAGCTCGAGGACGACGGCACGGGCACATACATCAACCTCTTCGATGCCGAGAACAATTACAAGATCGAATTCCTGGTCAGCCCGGACGGCTTGCTTCTGGGCATAGGCGAATACGAATAACAGACAATTTCTTTATTGAGATTATTCGCCAATACTGTTATCCTACGGCTATAAGCATCCCGTAGGAGGCATATCATGGAAAATACGAATCAGGCACCTTTAACCTACGCAGTTAAGAGACGTACCCCGGAAGCCAGACGCAAGAGTTGGATCGGAACGGCCTTTTTCGGAATCGGATTACTCTACTTTGCCATATTGATGTTGCTCATGACATTAGGATCCGGTTCACCGTTCAGTTCACTGACCGGCGGCTCGGGATTAGAATTAATCTTTTCGGTTCCGTTTATCGTATTGGGAATTGTCTTTTGGACAAAATCCAACAATTCACAGAACGGTACTATCAATTTCTATAATGATAAGATCGTTTACCATTGCCGCAGCGAGAAATTCGTTCTTCTTCCGGGTCAGATCTCTCATGTATCGCAGAGCGGTACCATGATCAAGATCGTCTTCTCCGGAAAGACTCTTACTCTCGTTTCAGACAGGGCGACAGAGATCACAAAGAATGTAAACGCCTTTATCAGCGCATATTCAAACAACGAGTTTATGCAGACTGCACCGGAACCAGCCGCTAATACTCAATCGCTTAGTCCTGAAGACATAAGAAAGTATAAGCAGCTGGTCGATGAGGGCATCATCACCCAGGAACAGTTTGACGAGATCATTAAGAGGAATACCTGATCTGTCTTCTCGAAAACGTTATTATCGGGGAACTGACTCTCATGGGTCAGTTCCCTTTTTAATGTTGAAAAAGTGACAATTAATAAAATCTTTACAGAATAGTTTTCGAATAGTGAATACAAAGTCCTCGATCGGCATTATAATCAGAATTATTAATTACATCAAAAGTAATTATCTTTTGTTGTGCTATTTTGATTTCTCGGAGGAGGCTGTATTATGATTAACAAAGATATAGACAAGTATGATATCAATGACGTTTCTGAGCTTCTTTTGGAAAACGTTGACGCAATCGTGGTAGTTGATCCGCTGATCGACGCCTATAAGTCCGTGGTCCGCCGTGGCATGTTCGAGAAATTCCTGAAGGAGTCCGGAATCTACCATGACCTTATCCTGGATCTGTGGTTCCACTTCAGTGAATCAAATGAGAAGGTTTCCGGTGACTACCAGATCTTCGCTGACAAGACAGGTGTATTTAAGTCCAAATACAGCCGCCGTCTGAAGATCTATCTCGAGAAGGAGAAGACACCTCATCTCGTACAGCTGACAGTCTATCCGTTCGATGATGCCAACAAGTACATCTTCGTTATGGACGAGTTTAATGATAACGAGTCCTTGCAGGAATCTCTTACCACAAAGAAGATCAACACCATTCAGAACACTTATCTGTTCTCCATGTATATCGACCTGGTACAGGATACCACCAGCAGCATAAACGTTACGGAGATCTCCGACGACGTCGTTAACTATAACCTGAAGTATTCCGACTGGCGTATGATGATCGTTAATATGATCTGGCCTGAGGACCAGGAACAGTTCCTCCGCCGTACGGATCCTGAATATCTCAAGAAACACTTCACACCGGGAAGAACTTCTTCCTACGACTGTATGATGCGTAACCTTGAGGGCAAGTACATCTGGGTCAAGCTTACATTCAGCAGAGCACAGACATCCAACGATGAAGATTACAGATTCGTCTTCATGGTTCAGGACATCAACGACAACTCCATGGAACTTATGACGACACTTCAAAAATACGAAGAAAAAGCCATCAAGGATCCGCTTACAGGTGTCCTTAACCACGGTGAGATCGAGACTCAGCTCAACAACGCTTTGTCTCACCGCAGAGACAACGACATTACGGCTTCCGTCATGATGCTCGACCTGGACAAGTTCAAGGACGTTAACGACAACTACGGACACTCCGTCGGTGACACGACCCTTAAGCACTTTGCCAAGGTATTGCTCGACAGCGTAACTGACATGAATGCTTCAGTCGGACGTTGGGGCGGCGAGGAATTCGTGATCGTCTGCCGTGACAGAAACGGTGAAGACACATATGAACTTGCTGAGAAGATCAGGAAGAGCGTTGAAGCTTATTTCTTCCCTGAGATCTACCACATAACCTGTTCCGTGGGAGTTACGGAGCTTCAGGCCGCCGATGATTTCAAGGCAGCATTCAACAGACTTGATAAAGCCATGTATGCTTCAAAGCATAACGGCAGAAACATGGTCACAAAACTGTAAGGATCTTATTTGAGGACCGGGTAACCAATCTGTTAGTCACCTGATCGAGGAAACTGCATGATAGACGGATATAGCGTACAACTTGCTTTCTTATTATTCGAGGCAGCTCTCTGCTTTATCTTGACGCCTTTGTACATCGTTGGCAAAGATCCTCTTAGAGTGCGTAAAACAGCTATCGTATGTCTGAACCTGACCTGCGGAGTAATGCTCCTTTGCGAATACCTGTTCTATGTATACGACGGAAGCACCGGCGCTACCGAGATCACCATCATGCGTTTCGTCAACTTCTCGACGTACGCGCTGGTCGTACTCCTGTTGTTCTTCTATGCGATGCTGGTATTCCTGAAGCTTTTCGGAAGATTTGACTTCAAGGAAGATATGCCGTGCAGGAACCGCCTTATCGCCGTTTGTGCTATCGTTGCCGTAGGGCTGCTCCTTGTCGTCGTTTCCCAGTTCAACGACATGTACTATCATTTCGACGAGAACAACTTCTACCAGCGCGGACCTCTTTATCCGATCGCGGCTTTGCTGCCGGTAGCAGGTGCCATTTTGGTCTGCACTGTCATCATCAATCACAGAGCGAATATCACATTTATCCAGCGCCTCATCCTTATCTCATATCTCGTGCTTCCGTTGCTGGGTGAGGTCATCCAGTTCCTTTTCTTCGGAAATTCTCTTATGAGCATGCTGATGGGTCTTTCTGTTCTTCTGATGTTTTTCGAGAGCTTCATAGACAAGGAAAAAGAGATCGTCAGAGCCACCAAGACAGAGGTTCGAACGGGTCTTGCGAACGAGCACGGCTGTATCGAGTGGCTCAACAGTATGAAGGGCCGCGAGGACATCAAGAAGTATGCCGCAGTATTCTTCGATCTTCGAAAATTCTCTGACATCAACCGCTTCTACGGTATCGAGAACGGTAACCGCATCCTTGCTAATTTCAGCAATATCATTCAGGGCAAGATCGAAAAAGATGAGATCGTCGGAAGACAGTTCGGTAACCAGTTCGTGGCCATCGTCAAGAACAGCAAGCTGGACGGATTTTTAAGCTTCCTGGACGAAGTCGAAGTTCCGTTTTCCGACAGTGACACGGGTGTCGAAAACAAAGTTACTTTGTCTTCACGTATCGGCGTCTATGACATCGACAGATCAGACCTGGACGGCGAGGACATCCTCGTGTTTGCCGCTCAGGCACTCATCATCGCCAAGTCCAAGGACAACGACGAGATCGTATGGCTCACCAAGGAGATCCTCGACAGTCTCGCAGAGCGCAAGAAGCTCGAGAGCGACATCAAGTTCGGTCTCAAGAACGGCGAGTTCATTCCGTTCTATCAGCCGAAGGTCAACATCACGACCGGTAAGATCTGCGGTCTTGAGGCTCTGTCACGATGGATGCACGAAGGTACTTTGCAGTCACCGGGAACATTTATCCCTATCATGGAGGCAAACGACTCCATCCGCCGTCTGGACCTCCTGATCCTTAAGAACGTATGCGAGAACATCGCGGGATGGCTTAAGGAAGGGATCGAAGTACCGGTCTGTTCCGTAAATTTCTCCAGACGTAATCTGGCAGATCCGGAGCTCGCGCAGAAGATCGACTCCGTTGTCACGGCATCGGGAATACCGAAGGAACTTATCGAGATAGAAGTTACCGAGACTGCGGACGAGTTCTCGATAAGTATACTGAGAAAATTCGTGGGCGAACTTCATAAGCTGGGATACAAGGTTTCAATCGATGATTTCGGAAGCGCCAGCTCTTCCCTCACCCTGCTCCGCGAGATCGATTTTGACACGATCAAGATCGACAAGGGTTTTGTCGACAATTCCAAGAAGCGCGATCTGTCGATCCTGTCTTACATCGTTAAGATCGCCAGGGAGATCGATACCAATATCGTCGCTGAAGGCGTTGAGCAGAAGCAGCAGGTCGATACTCTGAACAGGCTCGGCGTTGCAGTTATCCAGGGCTATTACTTCGACAGGCCTCTTCCGAAGGATGACATCGACAACAGGCTCCGGGATCCTTACTACGCGATCGACCAGGTAAGCGTCTGAGATATAAAAACTTACTCGCTTACAGGTTTGATTGGTGAATCTTTCTTGTCGTTATTGAACTTTGCAATTGCTTTTTTCTGTGGTAAAAGTAGCGTAGAAGTTCATCATTTGTTTTCGCGAAAAAGGAGAAAGACTTATGCCGCCGGGAGGAAGAATGGGAGGTCAGTTCCTGACCGAAGAAGAGAAAAAGAACCAGCCGAAGGTCACGCCGGCATTGTTAAAAAGAGTCTTCTCATACCTGAAGCCATACTCGAAGCAGCTGGTACTGGTTCTCATCTGCATCATAGTATCATCCTTCTTCTCGCTCTTACCGTCGATCATCACGGGTAAGATCCTGGACGACGGACTTCTCAAAAAAGACTTCAGGGCGCTCGTTTACTATATCGTTTTGTCCCTTATCGTGACGCTGCTCGCGAGCCTTATCGGAGTGGCGGAGACATATATCAACACCTGGATCGCGCAGCACATTACTTTTGATATGCGTAACCAGATGTATGCTCATCTTCAGAAGATGAGCCAGAAATTTTTCACGTCCAACAACCAGGGCGATATCATCACCAGGATGACAAGTGACATCGACGGCGTTAAGTCCGTCATCACGAGCACCTTCAGCAGCATCCTTTCCAACTCGATAACGCTCATCATCGCCATGATCGCCATGTTCCAGAAGAACTGGATATTGGCTCTGGTCGGTATCGTTATCGTGCCGATCTTTACCATCCCGACCAGGAGTGCCGGCAAGAAGAGATGGAGCCTTACGAACGAATCACAGCAGGTAAACGATGAGGTCAACGGCATCCTTAATGAGACATTATCCGTAAGCGGACAACTGCTGGTAAAACTTTTCGGAAAAGAAAAATATGAATACGACAGATACGAGAAAGCCAACCGCAGGATGATCGGACTCAACATCAAGGAGAGCATGGCGGGCCGCTGGTTCAGGGTCGTGCTCACCACCTTTACGAGCGTGGGACCGATGCTCATCTACCTGGTGGGCGGCATCCTCATGATGAAGTACGATTCGGACTTAACGATCGGTGACATCACGGTCCTCGTGTCCCTTCTCGGAAGGATGTACATGCCGGTCAACAGCCTTCTCAATATCCAGGTCGAGTGGATCAGATCAATGGCGCTCTTTAAGCGTATCTTCGATTACTTCGACATCCCTGTGGACATCAAGAACGCGGATGACGCGATCACGCCTGAGAAGGTCACGGGAGATGTTGTTTTCGAGCATGTCGAATTCTCTTATGAGCCCTCGAAAAAGATCCTCACCGACATCAGCTTCACGCTGAATGCGGGAAAGAGCATCGCCATCGTCGGCCCTTCCGGTTCAGGCAAGAGCACCATCGTTAATCTCATTCCGCGTCTTTATGATGTCGATTCGGGAAGCGTCACTTTTGACGGCATTGATGTGCGTAAGCTAAGTCTGGAATTTCTCCGTAACCAGGTGGGCGTCGTTTCTCAGGAGACGTATCTTTTTAACGGAACCATCCGCGACAACCTTCTTTACGCCAAGCCTGACGCGACTGAAGAAGACATGATCGAGACTCTCAAGAAAGCCAATATCTGGGACTTCGTGGAAAAGCAGGAAAAGGGCATCGACACAGAGGTCGGCAACCGCGGCCTTAAGCTCTCCGGAGGCGAGAAGCAGCGCATCTCCATCGCGAGGATCATCCTTAAGGATCCTACGATCTTCATCTTCGACGAGGCAACTTCCGCCCTCGATTCCATCTCGGAAAAGAAGATCCAGGACGCCATCGATCCGATCATCAAGAGCAAGACCAGTATCCTTATCGCCCACAGGCTCTCCACTATCCTTGCTGCCGACGAGATCCTCGTCGTCAAGGACGGAAAGATCGCCGAGCGCGGTACACACAAAGAACTTCTCTCCAAGGAAGGCGTCTACCGCGAGCTCTACGAGACGCAGTTCAGCAAAGCCCTCATGGAAGAAGACGGCGTGTCAGAATTGGAACAATATATCTGGGGTGTTCAGCCGGGCGACGAGCCGCACGACGAGGAGTAAGCAAATGAGGCATCCCCCTAAGAGAATGCCTCATCCGCAATAGTCAGTATCGAAGAGAATCAGCCTACAGGTTCATCCGAACCGAGACTTGTCTGTCTGAATATCATTACCCCTGTCTGCCTGTCATATTTAAGCGAGACTTCGAACTGATCGCTGCTCCACGAGTATGTGATCTCTTCTCCGTTATCCGTCCAGACTCCGCTGTCGTCAACTCGATAATCCGATAGTCCTCTTATTATCGATGAGCCTTCTGAAGTAAGAGCCGGCTTCATGACACTACTGAAGATATCCTCCGTTACCCTTACCCCGTAGATGATATCGGTCTCATAGCCCGGTGCGGAATTGCCCGCGGCAAATCCGTTGATGAACGTTACGTTCATGGCAGAAAGCCCGCTTCCCGAATCTCTTACCAGGTGCAGATCCCTTAAGGTATATCCGCTTGCCTGAAGATCTAGAGCCAGGTCCTTTAATCCGTCATCCAATCTGTCAATATCGAAGGTCAGGTAATCCAACGTATCTGCCTCTGGATTATCAGGATTACCGAGATCGATCTCGTCATCGATCAGGTTATAGTGATCATCGTAGATCAGGTAATCCCAATCTTCTCCCTTGATCTCATAATGGTTGTCATCAAAGAACTTCTGCACCGGATCAGCCGGGTCGGAAAGAGGCGATACCGCCATCTTCTCGATCTTTGTTCTGTCTGAACGTTCTTGCACCGTCTGTTCTATCTCAGCCGCTGCCGTTGTCTCAAAGATCGACTCTTTTATGCCGGACTTCGGCTCAGCCGTCGGATCGACCAGCGAGCAGCCGACCGCTCCTACGAGGATTCCGGTCACAACAACTGCCGAGACTAAGCTCTTTTTTGATCTTCTTTTGATCTCTGTTATTCTTTTTCTCATAAGATTTCCTTTGTTTCCTTTCAATGAAGCAGAGAGTGAGAACAATGCTCTTTCTTTTCTTCCCTTTGCAAAAACTGCCAATAGCATCTGTCCGTACTCATTTCTTTTCTCTTCGCTGAGCCCGCTTATCACGCGATCGTCACAATAAAGCTCGCAGTCGTTCTCGAAAACAGTCGAAGCATACCAGACAATGGGATCGAACCATAATGCCGAGACTATCGCAAACTTAAAAAGTGACCATACCATGTCACCGTGCCTGTAGTGACAGACCTCATGCCTTATCGCGTAGTCCGCCGTCTTGCTGTCCCTGGCAATATCCGGATGGATGTATATCTTGTTCCACAAAAGGAACGGCGATATCTTCCCGCCGTAAAGGTAGATATCCAGTCCGCTTTCTTCGTCTTTTCGAAAATAAACACGCTCAGACTTAAGCCGCCCGTAAAAACGGATGTTACTGAAAAGTATCACCGCGAGAGACATCATCGAGCCCAGGACCCAAACGATCTTAAAGACCGTCTTAATATCGTATCTGCCGCCCCCGGAAGCTGCCGTGATATCCTTGGAATATATCGGGACCGTTTCAGCATCCGCTTCAACTGTCTTTTCTTCTTTGGTGATCTGTGCCGTGTACGAAGGCTCTTCTTTCTCGAAAAAGGGCTTAAGAACCACCGGACTTCTGAAACTTATAAAGTTGCAGGTTAAGAGAAATACCGGTATTACCGCCCACATTCCGTGAAGCATCCGCTTGCTGAGTTTCCTCTCTCCGAATGCATGAATGAGAAGGATCACGATCAAAAGAAAGTTCAGACCGACAAACCACATATCATTCACCTTCCTTCAGGATCCTGCTAAGCTCCTGAAGTTCCTCATCGGAGATAGCTTCCTCCTTGATAAGATTACTGATCATCAAGCCTATCTTGCCTTCGTAGACTCTGTTAAGGAACGACTTCGCCTCGTCAAGCGAAGCCTGTGATCTCTCAATGCTCGGGTAGTAAAGTCGCGCCTTTTCTCCGTCGATATGATAGATCGCTTCCTTCTCCTCCATCCTCTTAAGGAAAGTTACGACCGTGGACTTGCTCCACTCGGTGGATCTAGTGATCTGCATCAGTGTCATAGGTCCGCCTTTCCACAGAAGGTCGATTATCTTCCATTCAGAATCAGTAAGTTTGTTCATAAAAACCTCCACAGCTGTGTGACAATTGTCAACCTCATGCTAGCACGCAGTGTGACAGTTGTCAACCTCCTTCTCTTTTTCGAGAAATAGAATCAACAACCGTACATTTAACCGGCTGTCTTATCCCGATCGTCATTTTTCCAGTTGCAGGCGGATACTTAGATCAAATAGGTTTACAGATCGGCAGGCCCCTTATGCAAACGCCGATCCTGTACTTCCTGGACGCATCATCCCTGCTCCAGAACTCGAACGTGTACGAAAACTCCGGCCCGTCATTCATAGCAAGCTCTCTAAGATAGCTCAGTGTCTTCTCTTTCTTCTCGATAACGATCGTGCCCTCTTTCTCCATTATGAGCAGATCCTCATAGATCGAGTTATACAGACGGTAATATCTGTCACGGTTGTCGATCGTGGAATGTGGTTTTATCTTGTTCAGATCTTCGATCTTTTTCTCAACTTCTTTAAAATCCATGTTGTCCCCCTTTGCATTTTAATGCATAGTCATTATACATTTGGGCAAGGGTCATCGGATGATCAATTTGCAAATTCAGACCCCGCTGTCTGAATCAATTTTGCCCTGTCTTACAGATATGATATATCGGATGATCACTAAAGCGGCTGCAATAACTGCCGCGATCAGTACTATGATCTGGTCGCGTGAGATAATCGTCCCCTCGTTGTAGTATCTGAAATATTCCGTTACAAATCTTACTGGTAATATGATCGCGAAGATGATAGCGATAACGTGGATCTTGTTTTTCATCTTATAAGCTAACAGAACAGATATAACGAAGATCAGAAGATAGATAAAAGACTCCACGATCTGGATGGGGAAATACGTACCTTCATATTTATTGTGATATGTTACCGCCAGCGGTCCGAAGTATTCTTTTCCGTGACAGCATCCGGCCATAAAGCATCCTATCTTGGCAATACCATACATCAAAGGAGCTGATACGATAAATGAAGTCAGTATACGTTCATTTTTCTCGTTAAAGATCAACGTGGAAATGAATACACCGATGATCATACCCACGCCTGCACCAAGACCGGAGAACGAGAACCTGATGCCTCCTTCCGTAATGGAAACAGTTGACATGCAGGAACACGCCATAGTGCACATGATCGTGAGCATACAAGTAAGCATGATGGTCTGCCATGATATCTTAGATCTTCGCATCAGAATAACGGAATTACAAAATCCGATAAGAACTGATAATGTGATCATCAATCCATATGGAGACCAGGTAAAGACAGGAATATCTATCTGCATCTTAAAAATGATGTACGAATTCCGTACATTCGTTGCCGCAGTCTATTGCAACTACACCCAAAAGAAAAATAACACCAATGCCCACTGAGATAACTAATATGACACCGTATATCCAGATCATTACTTTCGACAGAGTGCTCCTGTACTTAGCCAGCGAAACGACCATCAATACATAAGCGAAAACTACGGCAGCAATATAAGCAAATGCGAGCGTAACTCCAAACAACGGATAGTCATCAAGCACACGTGTAAAAGCCAAAGGAAGAACGATAGCGGACGATACAAAAAGAATGACCATGGATATTATTCCAAGAATGGTTCCTCTTTTCTTTCTGCGGGCTTTTTCTTCATCAGACATACTGTTTTTTCCAACCGGCGATTGAACAGCCGCAACCTGCTGGACAGGCTGCTGATTGACAGGCGCCTGTTGTGTTACCGGTGTTGCCGGCTGACCGATTACAGGTGTTCCGCACGCTTTGCAAAACTTATCATTGTCTCCTATTGGTGCACCGCAATTAGAACAAAACATATAAAGCCCTCTCTTAAAAGATGGTCGGCAAAGGAATCTCCCCTGTCTCCCCTATTATATCATCGTAGTAAAATCCCGTATCGAAAACACATTTTGGGGGTATTCAGTTTATTCATGATA
>JAGCGE010000236.1 GCA_017649745.1 Clostridiales bacterium
AAGAAGGAAGTTGCTAAGCTCAAGCTCGACATGGAGAAGCTCGACAAGAACCTTGGTGGTATCGTTGGTATGAACGGTCTCCCATCAGCTTTGTTCATCGTTGATACAAAGAAAGAGCACCTTGCAGTAGCTGAGGCTAGAAGACTTAATATCCCGATCATCGCTATCGTTGATACAAACTGTGATCCTGAGGAAGTTGATCACGTTATCCCTGGTAATGATGATGCTATCCGTGCAGTTAAGCTCATCGCAGGTAAGATGGCTGACGCTATCATCGAGGCTCGTCAGGATGAGCAGTTGACAGACGTTGCTTCTGAGGAGGCTTCCGAGGAAGTCGCTGAGGATGCTTCAATCGAAGAGATCGCTGCAGCAGAAGAGACAGCAGAAGCTTAATTAATCATCAATATAGAAATAACCAGGAGGAACAATTATATGGCAATTACAGCTCAGCAGGTTAAAGAACTTCGTGAGTTAACAGGTTGCGGAATCATGGACTGTAAGAAGGCTCTTACAGAGTGTGACGCAGATATCGAGAAGGCTAAGGACTGGCTCCGTGAAAAGGGTATGGCTAAGGCTGAGAAGAAGGCAAGCAGAGCAGCAGCAGAGGGTGTTGTTGCTTCTAAGATCACAGATGATGGCAAGAAGGGTATCATCGTTGAGGTTAACATCGAGACAGACTTCGCTGCTAAGACAGATAAGTTCGTTTCTTTCGTAGATGCAGTTGCTAACCACATCATGGATACAGATGCTGCAGATGCAGAGGCTCTTCTTTCTACAACAATCAACGGTAAGGATGTTGATACATTCCGTAAGGAAGCTATCGCTGATATCGGTGAGAACATTTCTATCCGTCGTTTCGCTAAGTATGAGATCAATGGTAACGGTGCTGTTACTTCTTACATCCATGCTGGTGGTAAGGTTGGCGTTCTCGTAGAGATCGTTACAGATAAGGACGATGTACTCTCCAGCGCTGAGTTCAAGCAGTTCGCTAAGGATATCGGAATGCAGATCGCAGCTTCTAACCCAACATGGGTTGATAAGGCTGATGTTCCTGCAGATGCTATCGAGCGTGAGACAGATATCATCAAGAACAAGGCTCTTGCTGAGGGCAAGCCTGAGAAGATCGTTATGGAGCGTATCGTTCCTGGTCAGATCAAGAACTTCTATTCCATCAACTGCCTCTTGCAGCAGGAATTCGTTAAGTCTGAGAACAACGCTTCTGTTGAGTCTTACATCGCTGATACAGCTAAGGCACTCGGTTGCGAGATCTCTATCGCTCGTTTCACAAGATTCGGAATGGGTGAAGGTCTTGAGAAGAAGGAAGATGACTTCGCTGCTGAGGTTATGAAGCAGGCTGGTCTCTAATCTTTAGATTTTGATCAATAATCATTTGAGAGGTTTCTCGTAAGAGGAACCTCTTTTTTGTCCTGAAAAGGTAAATAGCACCGCTTTTCCTTACATGAAAAGGTAATAGAATATAGACATAAAAGATTAATTATTATATTTTCAAGGTGGTGTAAACCGAATAAAAAAATGAAAGAAGGGATGATTATGACAAGTGTAAACAATTTTGAAGCATTGCAGATCTCAACGATGAATCCGTATCGTTACAGCTGGGCTGATAAGAAGCCTGTCGTTAAAGAAGGACCTGGTCATGATGCTGCTAAGAAATCGTTTGGATGGGGTGTTATGTCGTGTGTATGCTCATGGTTCTCCATTCTTGGCATCATTTTCAGTTTTGTAGGTCTTGCTAAGGCTTCAAAGGCTAAGAGCTTAGGCGACAATTCAGAAGCAAGAAAGGCCGGTATTCTTTTCAGTGTTCTCGGTCTTCTCGGATCTCTTGCTATTGCTGCTTGTCTCGTATTTTGCATCATTTTTGGAAACATGTATTTGGTAAATGAAGTATTTAAGTCTGATACAGTTCAGAATTCTGTAACGCAGGTTCTTGAGTAATAATCTAAGATCTGAAAAAACGACTGTTCCTTGATCATCAGGGAACAGTTTTTTTGTGCCACAAAAATCACATAGTATTAAAAGGGAATAATGGTATCATATACCTACATTGTTTTGGGAGGTATATGACAATGAATAAGAAAGCAAGTGCCATTTTTATGGCAGCTGCCTTTGTTTGTACTGTGTTCAATTTCGCCGGTACAGCGATAGCAGATACCAATGGTGTTGCTGTTAGTAATGAGACTTTTCCTGATCCCAATCTTTATAGTGATGTTAAAGCATTTGATGCAGATGGTAATGACATTTTGGACTGTGAAGAGCTCTCCAAAGTAACAGATCTCAAATTTGATTCTGAACACACATTATCTGATGTTAAGGGTATTGATCTTCTTACCGAGCTTAAGTCGTTGACGGTGATCGGTTCTGAAGTATCTTCATTGGATCTTAGCAACAATACTAATCTTCAGTCAGTATCTTTAGTATCAGATAAGAATCTCAGTTCTCTTGAACTTAACGAAGATATTGAGTCTTTTATCATTGCAGATTGTCCTGAGATCACATCTCTTGACCTCAAAGATAATAAGAAACTTGATCTTTTCTATTGTGCTTCTATGAATCCGACAGTGGATTTCGGTGAAGAATCTTCTCTGACAAAACTTAGTTTTGCAGATGTTCAGATCGAAGAACTCGATCTTTCGAACTTTCCTTCGCTTACAAGCTTAGGTCTTCTTAAGACGGGAGTAACTTCTATTGATCTAAGTAAGGCACCTATGCTTAATGATTGTGAGATCGACCTTACACCGATCAACTCTATTGTATTAAATGAGAACCTTAAGTCTCTTGCTTTGATAAGCACTGACCTTGAATCATTGGACATTTCATCTTGTCCTCATCTAAGCAGATTCTATAACACTAATGAGCCTGTAGAGATAAGTGATACTCCAGCGATCGAGTCCAATACTAAGAAGAATCTCGGAAATGTAAGTTTTAAGTATTGGGGTTCTGTGCCTAATTCAGTTTTGATGACTGATATTAGCGATATTAAGGCAGCTCCATATGAAGGTGTTGAACTTAAAACAGAGATCTTTAAGGACCAAAATTTCCTTAATGCCGTAAGAGAATTCGATAAGGACAGTGATGAGTATCTTACGATCGAAGAAATCGCTGATATCAAGGAGATAACTCTTTCAGGAAACGTTACAGTAAAGGACTTTTCCGGAATAGAGTATCTTACAGAACTTAAGTCTCTTACAGGAAATAATTGTTCCATCAAGGATATCGATCTTACATGTAATGCTAAGCTTGAAACTCTTATTATTTCCAATAATGCGATCCTTGAGAGTATTAAGGTTCCTTCTTCTGTAAGTACGTTTATGATCGCGGGTTGTCCTAATGTATCAAAGCTCGACCTTAAAGATCTCGTTAATCTTGAGACATTCTATATGGAATCTATGTCTCCTGAGATCGACTTCGGAAGCTATTCTCCTATCAAGAACTTGGCTATTGCAGATTCTTCTATCAGTAAATTAGATCTGTCAGGATTTAGGAATCTCAATATGTTGGGACTCCTTAAAACAAATGTATCTGAACTTGATCTTAGTAAAGCGCCTAATCTTACTATGGTCGAGATCGATCTTACTAAGCTTTCTTCATTGAAACTAAACAAGAAACTCGTGTCTCTCGCTCTTCTTGATACAGGACTTAAGAGTGTTGATATTTCAGAGTGCGATGAACTTATTAAGTACTTTACGACTAATGAAGCCAAAGAGTTTAAGGATAAGACGGTTGAAAGCAAGTTTTCTGATAACGAACTTGGTAGTCTCAGCGGTAAGGTCTGGGGCGAGACTCCATATAGTCTCATGACTGATATTGAGGAGATCGTTACTGAGAAAAAGGATGATGAAGGTGCAAGAAACTTCGTTAAGAGACTATACAGCAATATCCTTAATAGAGAAGCTGATGAAGACGGTCTTAACTTCTGGACAAATGATCTTATGAATAAGAATCAGACCGGAAGAGATATCGTATTTAAGTTCTTGAGAAGTCCTGAATTTGTTGCCAAGAATTATGATAACGAAGAGTACCTTAAGATCCTTTATACCGTATTCTTTGACAGGGAACCTGACGCTGACGGACTTAAGTATTGGAAGGAGCTTCTTGATGCTAAAACGATCACTAAAGATCAGGTAGCAGAGGGATTTGTTAATTCACCTGAATGGGCTGATACATGTTCGTCCTATGGCATTAAGTCAGGCAGTAAAGTGACAAGCAGCGCTGAAGCTGATCCAACAGAACTTATTGATTCCTTTGTTGAGAGAATGTATGAGAAGGTTCTTGGCAGATCTTCAGATGAGGATGGTAAAAAGTTCTGGGCTAAAGATCTTGCTGCTAAGAGGATCACAGGTGAAAAGCTTGGAGTAGCATTCTTTACAAGTAAAGAGATGACAGACAGGAATCTTTCCGATGAGGATTATATTGATTGCCTCTATGAGACTTTCCTTGACAGAGCAGCTGATGTGGATGGAAAGAGATATTGGAGCGAATTACTTAAGGATCATACAAGAAAGGAACTTATCTTTGGTTTTACAAGAAGTGATGAGTTTAAAGCTGACTGTGATAAAGCAGGCATACTTCCTTATTGATCGTTTTCGAAAAGTATAAAAACTGAGGGCATCTTCGGGATATAGACAGAATCTATCCTGATTTTGCCCTTTTCTTATTTAAGAAAGAAATATAAAATATAACGAGTAAAGACGGAGGTAACTTTATGGGTGACTTAAAATACAAAAGAGTCCTTCTTAAGATCTCCGGTGAAGCGCTCGCCGGTGAGAAGAAGCAAGGCATCAATGATGACATTTTGAAGGAGATCACATCTAAGATCAAGGCTGTATCTGACCTCGGAGTAGAGGTTGCAGTTGTTGTAGGCGGTGGTAATTTCTGGAGAGGAAGGTCATCAGAAGCTATGGACCGTGTAACGGCTGACCATATGGGAATGCTCGCTACAACGATGAATGCACTTGCGATATCGGATGCGCTTGAACAACAGGGAGCTGTTACACGTGTTATGTCTGCTATCGATATCAGACAAATGTGTGAGCCTTATATCAGAAAGAGGGCAGTAAGACATCTTGAGAAGGGTCGTATCGTAGTATTTGCTTGCGGAACAGGTAACCCTTATTTCTCAACAGATACTGGTGCTGCTCTTCGTGCTAAGGAGATCAATGCAGATATCTTCCTTAAGGCAACAATGGTTGACGGTGTTTACGATAAGGATCCTAAGGTCTATCCTGATGCTAAGAAGTATGACGTTGTAAGCCATGATGAAGTACTTAAGCTCAATCTTAAGGTTATGGATTCAACAGCTGCAGCTCTTTGCAGAGACAACGGAACAAAGATCTTGGTATTTTCCATGGAAGATCCAGAAAATATCGTTAGAATTGCCAAGGGTGAGAATCTCGGAACTTTGGTAGAATAATATAAAAATACGGAGGTTATATCTATGATCGAGATCACAAAAGCTGATTATGATGCAGTTGAATCCAAGATGGACAAGACAATTGCAAATTTAACAGAGAACTTCAACACAATCCGTGCGGGAAGAGCTAATCCACACGTTCTTGATAAGATCACGGTAGATTATTATGGAGCACCATCTCCATTGAACGCCGTAGCTAATATTCAGGTTCCGGAAGCTAGAATGATCACTCTTGCTCCATGGGATCCTTCAATGCTTAAGGAGATCGAGAAGGCTATTCAGTCATCTGATCTCGGCATCAATCCTTCAAACGATGGTAAGATCATCAGACTCGTTTTCCCGATCCTCACAGAGGAGAGACGTAAGGAACTCGTTAAGGACGTTAAGAAGTACGGTGAAGAAGCTAAAGTTGCTATCCGTAACGTAAGACGTGATGCTATTGATAAGATGCGTGCAGCTAATAAGAAGAAAGAGCTCACAGAGGACGATCTTAAAGAATACGAAGAGAAAGTCCAAAAGATCACTGATAAGTATGTCAAAGATGTTGATAAGGCATGCGAAGTTAAAGAGAAAGAGCTCATGGAAATCTGATCTTAACATAAAGTGTTTTCAGGGCGGAAACGTTGTTCCGCCCTTTATTTTGATGAAGGGGAAAAGTTAATGGCGATCCTTGGTTTCGGAAAGAAGAATACTCCAACAGGAGATGAACAACTTAATATTCCTGTATCCCTTGGCGTTATCATGGACGGTAACGGCAGATGGGCTAAAAAGAGAATGCTTCCGAGAAGTGCAGGACACAGAGCAGGTGCGGAGAACTTAAAAGAGCTTTGCCGTAATTGTGGTAATTACGGAGTCAAGTATCTGACCGTTTATGCTTTTTCTACTGAGAACTGGTCAAGACCGTCTGATGAGGTTAATACACTCATGGATCTTTTCGTAGAGTTCTGGGAGAAATATGATCCGGAACTTGAGCAGGAAGGTATCAGGGTCAGGTTTACAGGCGATATCGATTCGCTTCCTGATAGGATTAAAGAAGTATGCCGTAAAGGTGAAGAACGCTCCAAGAATAGACAGAAGATGCAGCTTATCGTTGCATTTAACTATGGCGGAAGACGTGAGATCGTTCACAGCTGTAAGACGATCGCTCAGATGGTCAAGGACGGTAAGATCGATATAGATGACATTGATGAGCAGATGATCTCATCTAATCTCTATCTTCCTGATGTGCCGGATCCTGATCTTATAATCAGACCAAGCGGTGAGCAAAGACTCTCAAATTTCCTTTTATGGGAATCTGCTTATTCAGAACTCTGGGTATCTGATTGTCTTTGGCCTGATTTCGGTTTTGATGAATTGACTGAAGCTTTCAGAGCTTATACTAACAGAGACAGAAGATTTGGCGGATTATCCAAGGAGGACAATAAATGAAACAACGAGTAATTACAGGACTTATATTCTTGATCGTAATGCTCGCGTTTGTAGTTGGCATATATTTCCTTCCTCTTGTAGCCGTATTGCTGGCAGTTATCGTCGGTGCAGTCTCATTGCATGAAATGATAAAAGCTCTTAAGAGCGGTGGATATATTCCTTCAAATGTCCTTATGATCATTGGAGCAGTAATGGCTTTGGCAGTCGTTCTTATCGGCTGGGTAATGGAGTTAGGTGTCTTTATTACAACTACAGTATTTATTCTCGTTATGATGATGTATTGCTTCGGCATGGCTATATTTCCACAGATCGCCAAACCTGAAGCGAAACTCAAGGATTCTGTTACTTCGATAGCAGCTCTCTTGTATATCGTTTTTCCGATGTACTGTCTGTGCGCTATAGCTCTGTTCTTCGAGCATAGCTGGCTTTATGTAATTATCGGATTATTCTCTTCATGGGTATCTGATACATTCGCATATTTTACAGGAGTACTTTTCGGTAAGCACAAGATCGTTCCTCATATTAGTCCAAAGAAGACATGGGAAGGATGTATCGGTGGTGCTGTTTTCTGCGGTATCTTCTTTGCGTTATATTTCGGTATCATTGTTTATTGGATCGATGATATCAATTTAGGAAGGATCTCTTTTGCGGTTATCATGTTCTTGTTCGGTCTCGTTATATCCGCTATGTCACAGATCGGAGACTGGCTTGCTTCCGCAGTTAAGCGTTCAGTCAATATTAAGGACTACGGCAACTTTATGCCTGGTCACGGCGGTATGATCGATAGATTCGACAGTGTTTTCTTTACTCTTCCGATCGGTCTTTGTATCGCTATACTCAGTATGTATGTTTAAGGTGTAAAGATGAAGACTATTTCTATTCTCGGTTCTACCGGTTCTATCGGAACTCAGACCTTAGAGGTTATCCGTAATTGCGGCGGCTATAAAGTCGCAGGTTTGTGCTGCGGTAGAAACGTCGATCTTCTTTTCGAACAGGCAAAGGAATTTAGACCTGAAGTTATTGGTATCTCTGATGAGGATAGTGCTGCTAAGTTTATCGACAGGATAAGCTATGAGATACCTGATTATGATCCTGAGATATTTATAGGAGAAACGGCACCTTCTGCTATTGCTACGATAGAAAGCGTTGACGTCGTACTTGGTGCGATGGTTGGTGTAAGCGGCTTAAAGCCTGTTATCGATGCTATAGAATGCGGTAAGGATATCGCTCTTGCCAATAAAGAAACGTTGGTGGCAGGTGGCGACATCGTTATGCCTTTGTCTCGTAAGAAGAACATCAGGATCTTGCCAGTAGATAGTGAGCATTCTGCGATCTGGCAGTGCCTGTGGGGACAGCCAGAGGGAAGTCTCGACAGGATATTGATAACAGCATCAGGTGGACCTTTCAGAGGATATACCAGAGAAATGCTCGGTAATGTTACCCTCGAAAACGCTCTTGCACATCCTACATGGAAGATGGGCGGCAAGGTAACTATCGATTCGTCTACTATGATGAATAAGGGTCTTGAGATAATCGAGGCCAGCCATCTGTTTGATATATCTGTTGATAATATCGATGTAGTCGTCCATCCTCAGAGCGTCATCCATTCTATGATCAGATTGAAAGACGGATCTGTTCTTGCTCAGATGGGAAAGCCAAATATGATGATGCCGATCGAAGTGGCACTCTTTTATCCTGACAGGGGTCCGGGCTTTATGGAAAAGTTCGATCCGTTTGCACAGGGAATGAATGAACTTCAGTTCATGAAATGCGATACTAATGTTTTCGGACTTCTTGAACTTACTTATCATGCAGGCAGGACCAAAGGTTTGCTTCCTGCTGTAATGAATGGTGCGAATGAAGTTGCAGTAAATGCTTTTCTTAACAATAAGATCAAATATCTTGATATTGAGAAGATCGTATCAACTGTCATGAATGAGTATGAGAAGAATAATACTTCATTGAAGGCAGGTTCTTTGGAAGATGTCTTGAACGCCGATAAAGAAGCAAGACGACTCGCATATGAAATAATGGGAATAGGGGATTAATAAATGTCGATCGCGATCAGTATAATAGCTGTAGTCATAGTGCTCGGAATTCTTTCGACTGCACATGAATTGGGACACTTTTTCGTAGCCAGAGCTTTAAAGGTAAAAGCTTATGAGGTTGCGATCTTTATGGGTCCGGCTCTTTTCAAGTGGAAAAAGAATGACATCGATTATTCTATAAGATGTCTTCCTATAGGTGCATATGTAAGGTTTACCGAGATTGATAATGAGGGAATGCCTGTTGAAAGTGACGATCCGACTCTTTTAGTTAATCAACCTCGTTGGAAAAGGCTTATCATCGCTATTGCAGGACCTCTAGTTAATCTCTTTTTGGGAATCCTGATATTTGCTATCTTCTTCGTTTGCGCAGGATATACATCCAGAGAGATCAAAGAAGCTCCGGAAGATACTCAGCTTTACGCTCAGGAATACGAACCGGGTGATGAGGTTGTTGCTGTAAACGGCAGAAGAGTTTATACATTTTTTGAATTGAATGTTTCATTCTATTTCATTAATGAAGATGAAGTTTGCACATTAACATTCAAGTCCCAAAAAACGGGCAAAGAGTATGATATAACTCTTACACCTGAATTGAAGACATATCCTGTCATGCATGTAAGTGATGTTACTATAGATGATCACGGTTGGTATATCGGAAATGTCGGCGAAGAACAAAATGATGATAACCCGATACTTAAGGCCGGTGATTATATTCTTACCATAGATGGGTACGAAGCTGCAGACTATGATACTGTTTTACCTTATCTTCAGTCCAAAGAGGTTGGAGATGTTATCAGTATTACTTATGAGCGTGACGGAGAGACTCATGAAGGTGAGATCAAGCTTGGAGGTTCTGAATCCTACAATTATCGTGGTCTTAGTTTTGTTGAGCACAAAGTCAGAAGTGGCAAGGAATTCTTAGGTGCCTTAGGAAATGCATTTAAGATGCCGATCACGATCCTTAGATTAACACAATTGGTTATCAAGAACGCGATCAGCGGTGATATTAAGATCTATCAGGTTGTTTCCGGACCTGTCGGAGTCGTTAATGTAGTTGATACGGTTGTATCTAATCAACATGTTGATGTCTGGGGTAAATTAGTTGACCTTGTTACTTTGTCAGGTATGATCTCAATTGCACTTACTATCTCGAATCTCCTTCCTTTGCCGGGTTTGGATGGTTCTCAGATCATAATTCTGTTTGTCGAGATGGTTATCGGAAGGAAACTTCCGAAGAAAGCTGAAGACATCATTACTGTTGTAGGCTTTTTCGTTCTTATTATATTGGTCTTACTTGCATTTGCGTCTGATATCGCGAAGATCGTTATAGAAGGGTGGTAAATATGGATAATATCTACGGAAGGAAAGGAACAAAGGTTATTAATGTTGGCGGGCTTCTTATCGGTGGAGATAACCCGATAGCAGTTCAGTCTATGAATAACACGAAGACTTCTGATGTTGAAGCAACCTTGTGTCAGATCGAACAACTCAAAGATGCAGGCTGCGACCTCACAAGAGTTGCTATTCCTGATATGGAAGCTGCAACAGCTCTTAAAGAGATAACAAGAAGATCACCTTTGCCTGTCGTAGCTGATATCCATTTTGATTACAGACTTGCAATTGAGGCTGCTAAGAACGGAGCAGCTAAGATAAGGATCAATCCCGGAAATATTGGCGGTCAGGAAAATGTTATCAAGGTAGCATCAGTGTGTAAGGAGAGAAACATCCCAATAAGAGTAGGTGTTAATTCCGGATCTGTTGAGAAGAAACTTATAGAGAAATACGGTAAGGTATGCGCTGAAGCCATGACTGAAAGCGCGCTCTCTTCTGTTAAGATGCTCGAGGATGCTGATTTTGACGATATTATCATTAGTATCAAGTCATCAAGTCCAAGACTTACTATTGAGACTTACAGAGCATTGTCTAAAGTTGTTGATTATCCTTTGCATGTCGGAGTTACTGAAGCGGGTACTGTAAGAGAAGGTATCGTTAAATCGTCAGTTGGTATCGGTTCACTCCTTTCTGAAGGTATTGGTGACACGATAAGGGTATCTCTAACAGGCGATCCGGTTGATGAAGTAATAGCAGGCATCAGTATCCTTAAGGCATTAGATCTTCGCAAAGGCGGAATTACTTTTGTTTCTTGTCCTACATGCGGAAGGACGAGAGTTCCATTGATCGAACTGGCTACTGAAGTAGAGAAGAGGATCTTCAATCTTCCATATGATCTTAAAGTTGCTGTTATGGGCTGTGTAGTTAACGGTCCTGGAGAAGCAAAAGATGCTGACATCGGTCTTGCAGGTGGAATTGATGAATTCATCCTTTTTAAGAAGGGTGAGACTGTAAGACGCATCAAGGCTGAAAATGCCGTAGATGAATTTGTAGAAGAAGTTATAAAGTTGGGAGAGGCATCTAATGTCTAATAAACTCGTAGATCTCTTTGACTTTCTCGATGAAGCCGAGAAGGTCCAGTTAGATTTTCTTAATATTGATAAGATCGATTACAGAAAGAAGATCTCACGTCTTGATGTTTATCTGTCAGGCGGAGAATATCTTTCTGAAGAGAATCTTCTTGCACTCGTTTTTTATAAGGCTAAAACTGTCTTTGAGTGTGATGTAAGATTCATATTCAATAACTTTGAAGATAAGAGCCATGCTCTTAAGTGTCTTTCGGGACTTATTAAAAGCGAGTTGTCACTTGAGAATTTCGAGTATTGTCAGCTTGCTACATCTTGCTCTTTTGAATTAGACGGATCAAAGATCGTTATTCATACTGATGAACTTAATAAAGACCTTACAGATGTATTATTGAATGCATTTGCTAAGTCAGTCGGTGTTTTGTTCTTTAATCATACAGGCATTAAGATAAGTGATACTTCATTTGTTTTCGAACAGGCCTTTAAGAATGATTTCAGTTTCCTTCCATCAACAAAGAAAGTGGAAGTTGAGGAAGTTGATCCTGAATATGAAGCAGCAAAAGAAGCTTATCAGAAAGCTAGAGAAGAACAGCAACAAAAGCAGAGTAAAAAGTCTAAGGCTAAGGAAGAACCTGAAGATCCTGATAAGCCTGTAGATAAGAGTTCATGGCTCTACAAATCCAATGAGCAGAAGAAACTCAATAAGAGTGAAGAAGGTTCTAAGAAGGATTTTCGTAAAGCTAATGCTGATGCATTATTTGGCAAAGTTAAAAAGGATGCTCCTTTCTATGCGATAAAGGACATCGGTATGCGTGAACCTTTAGTCAATTTTGAAGGTCGCGTTATTCTTAATGTTGATGATGATATGCGCCTTTCAAAGAGCGGAAAGTGCGTTGTTACGAACTTTACTGTAATAGATAAGACAGGTGGTATCAGTTGTCTTATGTTCATTAAGCCTGACGAAGCAGATGCTTTTGAGAAGGCTTTTAAGAAGGGCGGTTATGCTGGTTTTCAGGGAGAACCTTTTGATAACAGGGGTGAGCTTGGTGTCAAGGTCAGTGGTATCTTTGAAAAGGATCCTCCTAAGAAGAGATCTGAGAACTGTGAATATCACAGAGTAGAACTTCATGCCCATACTAAGATGAGTGCTCAGGACGCAGTTATTGTTCCTGAAGACCTCGTATCTACTGCAGCTAAATTCGGTCATAGGGCCTGTGCCGTAACAGACCACGGTGTCGTTCAGGCTTTCCCGGCTGTATTTAATAAGTCTAAGAAATTGACTGTTGGTGACACTGATGAGAAGTTTAAATCTATCCTTGGTGTTGAGGGATACCTTGCTGATGATGGTCCTACGATCTGCTACAACCTGCCTTTTGAAAGACCTTCAAATTGTGCAGTAGGTAATCTTGTTTCTGTTGCTGTAAGGACAACCGGCGAAGATTCATGCGAAGATGTCATGACAGAGATCTGTCTTCGTAAGTATCACCTTAAGGGATATACTTCACCTAAGCCATATTCGGAAGGTGAGGATCCTCAGGCTGCACGTGATTTTTCTGAGAAGGATATCGACAGATCACTTTGGGAGGAAGGGGAGTATGAAGTTATTACTCCACCAACTAAAGTGCCTGCAGGATATAACAAAGAGGACTATGCTGAAGAGTTCTGGAGTAAGATAACATACGCTGACGGCAAGGAAGGATTTGTTTTCGAACATACTGGTACGGACGAGCCTGTAATCCCTGATTCTATTGAGTACGAGTTTATCTGTGAATATAAGACTAAGTTTACCGGCGATAAGTGGGACGGTAAGTCTGAAGAACCAGTAGAGTCATATTTTAAAGCCGGTGAGATCGTTGAGTTTATCGGTGATGCATATCTTTGTGGTAACGAAGTGTTTAAGGCTTTAGACTTCCTTCGTAAGGCAGGTTATGCGATAAATATCGAAGATCACATGTACTATAGACATAAGTTCTTGCAGCCTGTTGTAAGTGTATATGACATAAGGCTTCATAAAGGACTCCCTCTTATCTTGTCTTATGACTCTCTTGAAAAGGAATGTGATGATGTAGCTAATGAAGTCATCGCTTACTTTAAAGAGGTTGAGACTGTTGATCCTTATGAGATAAATACAAAGATCGGACATTATCCTTTGGAAAAGATCAAGAGTAAGGAAGTTCCTGCTCGACATATCATTCTTTTAGCCAGAAATAACATGGGTCTTTATAACATGTATAGACTTATTTCTGACTCTCATATCAGATATTTTTACAGGCGTCCGAGAATGCCACGAAGCCTTCTTCGTTATTTTTCATCGAGTCTTATCATCGGAGCAGCATGTGAGCAAGGTGAAGTTTACAGGGCTATTTTGAACAAATATCTTGAATTAGAAAAAGACTACACGAAGACTTTTAAGTTTCTTAAGGTTGATCCGTCATTCGTAGAAATGAGTAAACTTTATGATTACTTCGAGATACAGCCTTTGACGAACAATATGTTCTTGACTAGAGAGTCAGAAGTGCCGTTTGATCGAAATGATGTAGTCAACATAAATAAACTTATAGTTGAACTTGCAGATAGCCTCAATAAGCCTTGCTGTGCTACGTGCGATGCTCACTTCCTTAACAAAGAAGATGGCATGTATCGTCAGTATCTTCTTATGGATCTTGGATTTAAGGATGCTTTGCAACAGGCTGATCTTTACTTCAGGACAACAGAAGAGATGCTTGAGGAATTCGACTATCTTGGTGAAGAAAAAGCTATTGAAGTTGTTTGTACAAATACGAATAAATTCGCTGATATGTGTGAGTATGGAATCAAGCCGTTCCCGGATGATTCATATCCTCCGCTTATCGCGACAGCAGCGGCTGATGTTCAGGATCTTACATGGACAAGAGCTAACAAGCTCTATAGGCACAATGGTGTTCTTAATGAACGTGTTAAGGCAAGACTTGAGAAAGAACTTAAGTCTATTATCGGTAATGGTTATGCGATCATGTACTATATCGCTTACCGTCTTGTTAAAGAGTCAAATAACCAGGGTTATATCGTAGGATCAAGAGGATCTGTAGGATCTTCTCTTGTTGCTACCATGTGCGGTATCTCAGAGGTTAACCCTTTGGAAGCTCATTACAGATGTCCTGAATGTAAGTTCGTTGAATTTGCTGAACCTGGTGCATATGGTTCCGGTTTTGATATGCCTAAAAAAGCATGTCCTTGCTGCGGAACAGAGATGGTATGTGAAGGTCAGGATATTCCGTTCGAGACGTTCCTCGGATTCTACGGAGATAAAGCTCCTGATATCGATCTTAACTTCTCGAGCCAATATCAGCCTAGAGCACATAAATATGTCGAATATCTTTTCGGTAAGACTCATACATTCCGTGCGGGAACTATCGGTGCTTATGCTGATAAGAACGCAGAAGCACTCGCTCGTAAATGTGCTGAAGAGCTTGGTCTTCCAATGACTAAGGCTCAGTATAAGTTTATGTCTGAAGGAATAATCGATGTTAAGAAAACAACCGGTCAGCATCCTGGAGGTATCGTCGTTATTCCTCAGGAGCAGGATATCTATGAGTTTACTCCTATCCAGTATCCTGCTAATAAAGTACCGGGTGAAGGTGAAGAAGAGATCATCACTACACACTTCGACTTTAACTCTTTGCATGATACTATCTTGAAACTCGATATTCTTGGACATGCAGATCCTACGGTTCTTCGTATGCTCCAGGATATAACAGGTATTGATGTTACA
>JAGCGE010000237.1 GCA_017649745.1 Clostridiales bacterium
CTCGACAAGGACGGTGAGAAGAAGTCTATCGATAAGCTCACTGACGAGATCAAAGAGAATAAGGAAGTCCTTGATTTCGATCTTGAGAAGAAGGAGCGTCTCCAGGAACTTAAGGAAGAGAAGATCGATGCAAAAGATATCGATTTCCCTAATTCTTCTAACAGTGAGGAGAAGAAGGAAGAAAAGCCTGTTGAACCGCTTTCCTCAAGCGCAGCTAAAAATCTCGATTTCGGACTTTTGCCAACTGTAAAAGTCGAGAAGAAAGAGTTCAAGGAAGAGTACACTTTTATCAAGCCGAAGTTCCGTATGTCAACGATGTACAATTCTAAGCTTGCTCCGTTGTCACGTCTTACGATCAGGGGTATGTGCTTCTCACCAAATAATGAGGAGAGCAAGTTCAAGAGATATGATCTTCTCCTGATGGGACTTCTTGAGACACTGGTAAGTGTTTTCGAGCCAAAGGCAGTTATAGAAGAAGAATTGATGCCATCGTTCTTTGTAGTAGCGATGCATCCTGATGCAGTTGATATCGATGAGCCGTATGCTGTTCTGGAATTCAATGAGAACATGAGCGCATTCTTGAGAAGACTTACGATGCCTACAGGAATCGTAAGCTGTCATGATCTCCTGCTCCCTGATAAGACTAAGAGCTTCACTCTCGGAACAAGACTTTCAGTAGTTGCTCTCGGCACTCATTTTACACAGAAGATGCCTAAGTCATGTCCTGAATGTATCGGAGCAGAAAGAGCGGGAAACAAGCTCATCTTAAGCTTTGATAATCTCGCTGACGGTTTAAGACTTGCAGAGAACGAGTCGATCTTAAGAGGCTTTTCGATCTGCGGAGAAGACAGAGTATTTTATCCTGCTAAAGCCAAGATACTTCACGGTGTCAGAGTCATGGTATGGAGAGATGACATAAGAGAACCAACAAGCGTAACTTACGGCTTTAATCCGTTCCCTCATGAGTCGACGTTCAAGAACCTCATGGATCTTCCTGTAATGCCTTTCAGATTCGACAGGGACGCAGCTTACTATTCGCCCGATCTGTTCTTCACTTCATGCGACAAGCTTACTTTCGTCGGAAAGAAAGACAGAGACAGCGAGTTCGAAAGACTTAAGGTTTACAGGACATTCAAGGGTAATGGTGCGATCGATATCGACACGATGAATAAGACAGAGGGAAGCAGTTCTCTTCACATCAAGTATGAGACAGAGAACAGCCTTTACGGTTTTGAACCTGTTCTTTCATACTGTTCGCTGATGGGACCTATCGAGCTTCCGAGAAGAAGAAGGATCTCGATCGATGTCTTTAATCCGGAGCAGTCGAAAAAGAAACTTCGCATCGAAGGTTTTAAGGGTGAAGCAGAGATCAGACAGCAGCTTACCTGGCAGACTTTGATCCTTGATTATGAAGGAGAAGGAAATATTAAACTTGACGAACTGAAGATCTATATAGAGGATGCTTCACGTAATGGTGAGATCTATATAGACAACATCATTTTCATCTAAGGAGACGCCAATGTTTGACGAACTTTTGCCGGCAATCGAGAATTCCATAATCAATGCTTCGGGTGCACTTCCAGTCATCTTCGAAGGTATCGAGCACACGCTCGAAAAGACTACTCCGGTTGCAACTTCTAGTCGCCACAGCTCACACGAACTTCTCTGTCTCAGAAGCGGCAGAATTGAATTTACTATTGACGGTAATAACACTTTTGTCCTTGAGAAAGGATCGATCCTTATCATCCGTCCGAATACGGAACATAAGGTTAAAGTATTGTCCGGTCAGGCTGATATGTTCGTACTTTATTTCGGCTTTTCGAGAGATATCGATGTAGCTCAAAAAGCGATCTCACAGATGAGTCAGAAAAAGCCTGAAGTAACCAATAAACCACATAGCGGACCTTCAGTTGCCGTACCGTATATCATGGCTCAGACACCGCTCGAAAGCTTCATGGATTTTGCGACCGGTGAAGGCGATCAGACAAAGAGTAAACACATAATCATAAGCGGAGCTTACAAGAAGAACATCACTTCTATCGTTGAGAGGATCGTTGAAGAAAGTAAAGGACAGATGTTCAACAAAGAACTCATGATGCAGATCATGACTGTCGAGCTCATGGTTACTCTCGCTAGAGCAATGAAGAGTGAGTGGGAGGAGAGCTTAAGAGTCAAGAACGGCAAGGCAAGAGAACTTGTCCTTATCGCGAAAGAATATATCGATCAGAATTTCGATCGCGGAATATCCGTTGCTGATGCAGCTTCTTATGTCTTCTTAAGCCAGGGATATTTCACGAGAGCATTCAGAGATGAACTTCTCATAAGCCCTATGGCATATCTTATGAAGAAGAGGATCGAAAAGGCTTGCGAACTTCTTGAGAATAACGAGATCAAGGTCTCAGGAGTTGCAGCTCAGACGGGCTTTTCGAGCCCGCAGCGATTTAATGTCGCATTCCGTAAACAGACGGGAATGACTCCTATGGAGTATAGAAGGAAAAAACAATAAACCAGAGGTGATATTTTAATGTACGATTACAATTCTGATTCCAGGATACCGGAAGAAAGTCTTAAGAATATGGATCTGCCAAAGATCGAAACTGCCGTAAGAATGATCCTTGAAGCTATCGGCGAAGATCCTGACAGAGAAGGACTTCTGGATACACCTGTCCGCGTAGCAAGAATGTACGCTGAGGTGTTCTCCGGTCTTCACAGAGATATCAGCAAGGATATAAAGACATTTACAGAAGAGGGCAATGACGAGATGATCCTCATTGGTGATATTCCGTTCTATTCGATGTGCGAGCATCACCTTCTTCCTTTCCACGGCAAGGCTCATGTCGTCTATATTCCGAGAGACGGAAAGATCTTAGGTCTTTCAAAGGTTGCAAGGATCGTCGATACGCTTTCTCGTAAGCCACAGCTTCAGGAGAGACTTACTTCAGAGATTGCTGATCAGATCATCGAGTCAGTCGATGCTGCATCGGTTTGTGTAGTTATCGAAGCTGAGCATCTTTGCATGACTATGAGAGGCATCAGAAAGCCTGGTTCGAAAACAGTTACATCTGCTATGAGAGGCGGATGCCGTACTGACGCAAGAACAAGAAACGAAGCTCTTGCACTTATCAACAGACAACGTATCGGAGGCTAAAGTCTAGATGAATATTTGGAAAGTCAAAGACGGAGAGATCGATCTCGACGGTTTGCCGATCGTAATGGGAATCCTTAATATCACACCGGATTCTTTCTCTGACGGAGGTAAATATATAAGACCTGATCAGGCTTTCAGACAGGCTGAGAAGATGGTCGAAGACGGAGCTCAGATCATCGATGTCGGTGGTGAGTCGACTAGACCGGGAGCTGAAGAAGTAACTGCCGAAGAAGAGATCCACAGGATCGTTCCGGTTATCGAGAGGATCGCCAAGAATCTTGATGTTAAGATCTCCGTTGATACATATAAAGCAGCGACAGCAGATGCAGCGTTGAAGGCTGGTGCCCATATCGTAAATGACGTATACGGTTTTCAGTATGATCCTGACATCGCAAGGATCACATCCATGCATAAGGCAGGAGCTGTCTTGATGTCTAACGCTCTTATGAGAAAAGCAGGAGACATCATAAAGTTCAAGAATCAGTACCTTAACAAGTCGATCGCGATCGCACATCGTAACGGCATCAAGAATGAGCAGATCGTCTTGGATCCAGGAGTTGGTTTCGGTACAACAAGAACAGAAGATATCAGACTTATCAATGATATCGATGCTTATAGAAGGATCCTTCTGGGTGTCTCTCGAAAGAGGATCGTAGATCATCTTTTAGGTGGTGAGACAGAACCACTCGACAGAGTATACGGATCTGTCGGACTTGCTCTTGCAGGAGCGATGCGCGGAGCTAAGATCTTGCGTGTTCACGACGTTAAGGAAACATACGAAGCGCTTAAGACATTCGAAGCTATCAAGGAGGCTGAAAAATGGACTGTATCACTATGAAAGACATGAAGTTCTACGGATATGTTGGCTGTCTCGAATCTGAGAAGAATCAGGGACAGAATTTTTATGTGACATGTGAGATGTTTTTCGAGCCATCGATAAAAGGATGCTACACGGATGACCTTAATGATACTGTAGATTATTCGGTTATCTTCGATATCATCAAAGGCGTTGTGGAAGAAGCGGAATTCGATCTTATCGAGCGACTGGCACAGGCTATAGCTGATAAGGTCCTGGAATTCGATAACAGGATAAAGAAGACTGCTATAACAGTATCTAAGCCGAAAGCTCCGATCGCAGGAGAATTCGGAACCATGGAGGTCAGGATTGAAAGAGAAGGAAACACTTAAGAAAGTTTTCATGTCGCTCGGAAGCAACATAGGTGACCGTGAGGATAATCTTGTTAGTGCAGTAAGGATGCTTAGAGATTCAGGTCACATCGAAGATATAAAGGCTTCGAGTATCTATGTGACTGAGCCGGTCGGATATGCGGATCAGGATGATTTCTACAATATCTGCATCTCGTTTCTTACAGATCTTAAACCTCTTGAACTTCTCGATCTTTCGCAATCGATCGAAAATGAACTTAAGAGAGTAAGGACCATAAAGAACGGACCAAGAACTATCGATCTGGATATTCTTCTTTTCGGAGATGAGAAGATAAATGATAAGCGACTTATCGTGCCGCACGAGAGGATGTTTCAGAGAGCTTTTGTACTGATACCTCTGTCAGAGCTTAAGGAGATCGATGTACCGATACCGACTGACAAGAGCGTTTCAAAACTTCATAAGTTTACCTTTTAAGGTTTAGAATATATAATTATACGGGTAAAAGTGTGTACTTAGGAGGAAAAGATGGCAGAAAACACCAATAATCAGCCTTCCGGCAATAATTTCCAGCGTAACGGAAACGGTGGCAGGAATAATTACAGGAAGAGGAATAACAGAAATCGCCATAACAATAACCAGAACGAGAATAAGACCGGTTCTGCTAATCCCTCTGAGGCTAATGCCAATAATCAGAATAAGGGACAGAATAATAACCGCCGTAATAAGAATTATAATAACAACTATAACAATAACGGCGGCGAGCGCAGAAAGAACTACAATAACAACAATAGTAACAATGTTAAACAGCAGTCTCAGATTCAGCAGAAGCCTGCAAAGGCAGTAGAGACCGTTGAAGATATTCATAAGGATATAGAGCGTATCGAGAAAGAGATCTGGCTCGAGATCGCAGATATCCGTAACGTTAAGTTGGATTAAAGGAGCCTTTGTTTTGGAAAAGGGACTTTTTATAACATTTGAAGGAATCGACGGATGCGGTAAATCCACACAGTTCGAACTTCTTAAAGATCATGTGCAAAAAGAAGGTAAGGATATCCTTGTTGTAAGAGAACCGGGCGGAACAGTCATCGGTGAGAAGATAAGAGAGATCCTGCTCAATAAGAAGAATGACAGTATGGTCCCAATGGCTGAACTGTTCCTGTTCGAAGCAGCCAGAGCACAGATTACAGAAGAGAAGATCAGACCTGCTTTAGAAGCGGGAACTATAGTATTGTGCGACAGATTCTTTGATTCGACATATGCTTATCAGGGTTATGCGAGAAACCTCGGTAGCGATGTAGTCGGCACCTTGAATAACTATGCAACATCAGGACTTGAGCCTGATATCACTTTCCTTATCGATGTTCCGGTTGAAGTTGCTCTTCAGAGAAGAGGAATCAGAAATGAAGCAGACGACAGAATGGAGGCGCTCGGCATCAAGTTCCAGGAGGACGTAAGGAAAGGCTATCTTGAAGCTGCAGGTAAGTTCAAAAGGATCAAGGTGATCGACGGCAACGGTACGCCTGAGAGCATTTTCGAAGAGATCAAGAAGATATATGAGGCGGCAAGGTGAGTTTTCAAAGACTTATAGGACAAAAAGAGCTTAAGATACGTCTTAAAAACGAGTTTATGGGAACTCCTCCTCATGCATGCATCTTTTCGGGCCCTAAAGGTATAGGAAAGCATGAATTTGCCAGAGAATATGCTAAGGCTTTGATGTGTTCAGAACCAAACGAGCACGGTGCGTGCGGCAAATGCAATAACTGCAATTATTTCGAGGCGGGAAGCCATCCTGATTACATTCAGATCTTCGATCCGTCTCACAAGAATATCAAGGTTGATGATGTAAGGGCGAAGGTTATTTCTGATGTCAGGATCTGTCCTCAGATATCTAAGCGAAAAGTCTATCTTATAGAAGGTGACGAGCTTAACGAAGCAGGTGAGAATGTACTTCTCAAGTCTTTGGAGGAACCGCCTGAAAATGTAATCTTCATCATCATCTGTGAGGATTCATCAAGAATGCTTCCGACAGTCCTTTCAAGGACAGTCGAGTTTAAGCTTAAGAACTATTCCAAAGGTGAGATCATGGAAGTTCTTAAGAAGATCAACAGGGAGAAACACGAAGAGAAGTTCACTGACGAAGAACTGACTTTTACTTCTGAATTCTCTTCAGGAGTTATCGGTAAAGCGATCGACCTTCTTGGAGATGAGGAACTTCCTGCAATGAGGGACGAGATGATAAATCTTGTAACTCATATCGGATCGGAGGATTATGCTACGGTCCTTAGCAAAAGATATAAATACTTCGATGATAATTCTTCATCGGTAAGAGAGCTCTTACTGCTTTTATTGTGGATCATTGGTGACCTTTCGATCCTCAAGAAAGATAAAGAGCGTAAAGACATAATCAATTCAGACAAGAGGATGGTCCTTCTTAAATTTCTGAGGGACAATCCGAAAGTCGACATGAACAGACTCTCGAGAGCATCGGGTCATATACATACCGTATTTAAGCGTATGGAAGTGAATATCAGTTCTCTTTATACGATAAATGATATGCTCTTGGGACTTAAGAAGGAGTTTAATAATGACTAAAGTAGTAAATGTGTGTTTTCACGATGCAGGTAAGAGCTATAAGTTCTCCTGTGACGGAATGGATCTGAAGATAGGCGATGCCGTAATGGTCGAGACAAGCCTTGGACTTGATCTTGCTCATGTAGTTGAGGAACCTGTCGATATCGATGTCACAAAGTACTCAGAAGAGATAGTTCCGATCCTTCGTTTTGCAACAGACAAGGAGATCGAGCGATATTCTCTTAAGAAGGAGAAGGAAGCTGAAGCATACGAGAAATGCCAGCAGCTTATCGATAAGCATAAGCTCAATATGAATCTTGTCGACGCTGTCTTCGCCTTTGACGGTAAGAAGATCGTATTCTTCTTCACATCTGATATCAGAGTCGATTTCCGTGAACTCGTTAAGGATCTCGCTGCTGCTTTTAAGGCAAGGATCGAGCTCCGTCAGATCGGTTCCAGAGACCAGGCTAAGCTCGTCGGAGGTATCGGTGTATGCGGAAGAGAACTCTGTTGCTGCACGTTCCTTGAGCACTTCGCTCCTGTATCGCTTCGTATGGCTAGAGATCAGGGCCTTTCACTGAACCCTACAAAGCTCAAC
>JAGCGE010000024.1 GCA_017649745.1 Clostridiales bacterium
TCAACCTTGTGGACGGTGACGATCAGAGCAAGTGGTGCTCCAACGCCGGCGACTACTGGGTAACCATCCGTGCCAGCGAGCCCATCCTTCCTACTTACTACCGTCTCGTTACCGGTAACGATACTGGCAGCAATCCCGACCGTAACTGGAAGACTTGGAAGATTTATGGCGCCAACTTCGCTACCGACGACGACTGCGAGCGTGAGAGCGAAGAGTGGGTTCTCCTCGACTCGAAGAGTGACGTGGGCCGTGATCAGCTGCCCGCTGCCAACTTTGCTACCGCTTTCTTCTACATGAGCAATCCTTCATCAACTCCTTATCAGTACTTCAAGATTGAGATTTCCGATCCTACAGGTCTGATGCAGATGGGTGAGTTCTCGTTCGGAAACGGTGCTAACTTCATCCTCGCACGTCAGGAATTCTATGATGAGTTTGCCGATCAGGATCCCACAGGTCTGATTGCTTGCAAGAAGTATATTGAAGACTACAAGACTAACCTCAATAAACTGTTGACTACTGCCAGCATCGTTGAGTTGAGTGGCCTCTACAACGTTCTCAACATCTTGCTCAGCAATATCAAAACTTCCGAGGAACTCTACGAGGAGTATGACCTTGCAGTTGAGGAAGTTCGTGCAGCTATGGCTTACATGTCTCCTGAACTGGAGGATTATTGGGACGCCTTCATGAACGATAACATCGAACCTAATGAGGATTATCCGTATGGTTCTAACCAGTATATTCTGGAGAACTTGCAGGTTGAGAATTCTCCTCTTAGCTCTTATATCGCTTATCTCTATGATATTGCTAAGGCTGCCCTCGAAGGTGGATTCTGTGTTATCTCCGGTAACATGGAGACTTGGGGTGCTGGTGAGAATTACACCAAGCTCGTCGATAAGGATTACGGAACTAAGTGGGGAGGCGAAATTCAGAAGCCCGATGGCTCATGGGTAATCTTCTACACTATGGAGCCCACTCTGCCTCTGTTCTACAAGCTGACTACCGGTGGCGACACAGAGGCTTACTCTAATCGTAACTGGAAGAATTGGCAGATCTATGGTGGTAACTTCGAGAAGGATACTGAGGCAACATTCGATGCTGAAGGTTGGGTTCTGCTCGATGACCGCGAAGACATAGGTCAGGATCGTCTGCCTGCTGCCAACATCTACACCGTTCCCTTCGGCTTCACTGAGGGTGTAAACGAAGAGTACAAGTACTTCAAAGTTGTTGTTACTGCCGCTTATAGTGGTACCTCCATCCAGATGACCGAGCTTGAGTTCGGCACAGAAGATGAACTTGAAGCTATTCGCGATGAATACCTCGCTGAAATCGAAAGCATGAGCATTGAGGATGTTATCGCTGCCGATTCTCTCATTAACGCTTATTATGATGCTGAGGATGATATTTATACCGCTACAGACATCGAGCAGATCTATCTCGACTATCAGACGATGGTAAATACCTATCAGAAGATTCAGGAGAGTGCTGCTGTCTACGAGCAGTATAAGGAAAAGGCTGAAGCTTTGAGAGAAGCTCTCGGAACTTATGACGAAAGTGCTGAACTGAACACCTTGAAGTCTTACCTCAATGAGAAGGTAGGCGCTGGTGAGCAGTTCCCCAACGGCTCTGTTGCTACCGTTCTCGAAGAGCATCTGCTTGACAATGACGGCGTTTTCGCAGAGATCGACTTCATGAATTCACTTGCTGCAGCAGCTCTTCAGAAGGGTTATGCTGCCGGAGCTGACATTACCGCAATGGTTGTTAACCCCAGCTTCGGACAGGGTGCCGAAGGTTGGAACGGTGAGATCTTTGCTTCGAGCTATAACGCCGAATACACGATGAGTGCTGCTGAGTTCTGCAACGATCAGAGCAAGTTCCACGTATACCAGACTCTTACCGGACTGAAGAATGGTTACTATCTGGTAGGCTTCAATGGTGGCTTCCGTCCTGCAAATGATTTCTACGGACACAACTATGCTCCTATTCTTTACGCTAACGACAATGTCACCTACATCAAGGCTGACCTTGACGATATGATTCCTGTTGAGGAAGCTATTGACCGTGTGAACTGCTGGCTTGGTAGCAGTATCCCCGACAGAGCTATCCTTTCTGAAAATGGTGAAGGTTCCGATACTCTTGGCTATGTTCTTCATGGTGTACAGAGCTGCTGCTATGCATTCCAGGCTGGACGTTATCAGAACTTTGTTGTTGCACAGGTTACCGATGGTACACTTACCTTCGGTGTGAAGAATGAAGGCACTCAGGCTGGTGGTGACTGGACAGGTCTTGGCAACGCTACCGTTAAGTTCCTTGGTGATCTTGACAGCGATGCTGCTGCTGAAGCTCTTGATCTTACCCTTGCTTGTGAAGCTGTCCTTGTGGATGCTCTTAACAAGTATGAAGGCTTCTTTGAGAACGCAGACTACAAGGTTAAGCCATTCGTTAATGAGGCTGCTCTCAAGACACTGAAGTCCAATATGGATTCTAATCCTTCAACTGGTGCAGCTAAGTATAACGTAATCGTTAGCAACAGCGAGTGCTTCAAAGAGATCTACGCAGCTAAGAATGCTTACGTTAAGTCAATGGAGGCTATGATGACTGTTCAGAACAAGTGGGATGCTCACTATGAACTGATGGCTGATGCTGACGCTAAGGCTTATGATGATGCTGTTTGGGCTGTTCTCGATGGCAGCATGGGTCAGTTCTCTTCCGAGGAGGCTCTTAAGGCTGCAGATGATATCAAGGCTGCTTATCCTTGCTACATCGACCTCGATCCTGCTAAGTCGAAGGGCTCTCTTGAAATTACCGAGACTGCTCCGTTCGAGTATGAGCTGACTGCTGATGGCAATCGTCCTAACATTGGTTTGAACAAGTGCATGTATGACGCCCTTACCGAAGAGCAGAATATCATTGCATTTGAGTACAAGTGTGATGCCGAGCTTGAAGGCGGTACTCTCTTCCTTGCTCATCCATCCCTGAGTGCAAATGACTTTGTAGCATATGGTAATCTGCCTGCTGCAAGTGATTGGAAGAAGGCCTACATCTGTATCTCTAACGAATTCGGATGGGGCAGTGCTACCGATCATTGGATCCGTTGGGATCTTGCTTCAAGCGGAACCTTCAACATTAGCGTTCGTAACATGATCATCGTTACCGAAGGACAGATGAAAGCCGAAGGTGGCGAAGTCATCAATACTGGTATTGACAACATGATTATTGATAGCAATGTTCCTGAGACAGCTACGTATAATATCATGGGTCAGCGCGTAAACGAGAGCGCTAAGGGTATTATCATCAAGGATGGTAAGAAGATTTTCAAAAAGTAATCTTCTTCCTTCTTTAACTCTTGGAGAGAGGACTGAAATCGGTCCTCTCTCCTTTTTTTACTGATTTTTTGTGGAATAAGGGTTTTTGTAGTATCTTCGCACCGAAAAATAGAAATAATGTATTGATGAGAATCAGACTTTTTATAACTATAGCAGTTTTATTGTCGGTTTATGTTTCAGCTTCGTCTCAGGGCGTGCAGCTTGATGGAACTCTTATTCATTCCGGGTCTGTAGTCAGTGCACATACACCGGAGATGGCATTTGACGATGATATGACTACGTATTTTAATGCATCGAGCTCTGATTTTGCATGGCTCGGTATGGATTTGGGTACGCCTCATGTCATTACTAGCGTGGGAGTGGCTTCAAGAAACAGTAATCGTTCTGCTGGTAAATTGCTTTTAGGCGTATTTGAGGGCGCTAATCGTGCAGATTTTATGGACGCAGTACCATTATACCTAATTAGTGAGACACCTGTTCCTGCTGCATTGACGTGTTACGA
>JAGCGE010000238.1 GCA_017649745.1 Clostridiales bacterium
TCTCGATGATCTTATCGAGGATTTCTTTCTGTGTAGGCAGATTACCACCCATTCTTCCGTGGAAGTAAACAGGCTTCTGTCCGTTAACTGCAAGACGAACATCCTCTACCATCTGACCTGCATTAAGCTCTACATCAAGGAAAGCCTTAACATTAGACTTAGCTGCTGTCTCGTTGATGATCTTGCTTGGGAATGGCCAGAGTGTGATAGGTCTGATCATACCAACCTTGATACCAAGCTCAGCTGCCTGTCTGATAACGTTCTTGCTGATACGTGAACATGTAGAGAAAGCAGTGATAACGATCTCAGCATCCTCGAGACCGAAAGCCTCATAACGAACTTCGTTCTCTTCGATTACCTTGTACTTATCCTGGAGCTCACGGTTCTTAGCCTCAAGAACATCCGGATCGATGTAGATAGATGTGATAGTGTTGTGATCCTTACGATCTCCTCTACCTGTACAAGCCCATGGCTTCTCGATAACCTCTACAGGCTCTTCGTCACGGAATGCAACAGGCTCCATCATCTGACCCAAAGTACCGTCACCAAGGATCATAACGCACATTCTGTACTTATCAGCGAGGTTAAATGCCTCAACTGTGAGCTCATAGAGCTCCTGAACAGAAGCAGGTGCGATAACGAGGTTTCTATAGTCACCGTGTCCGCCACCCTTTGTAGCCTGGAAATAGTCACCCTGTGCAGGCTGAATACCACCGAGACCCGGGCCTGCTCTAACGATGTTAACAACAACTGCAGGAAGCTCTGCACCTGCAATATAGGAAATACCCTCCTGCTTAAGGGAGATTCCCGGAGATGAAGACGATGTCATAACTCTTGCACCGGCAGCTGCAGCACCATATACCATGTTGATAGCTGATACTTCACTCTCTGCCTGGACAAAATTACCGCCTATTTGAACCATTTTCTTAGCCATGTAGTGCATGACTTCTGTCTGTGGTGTGATAGGGTAACCGAAGTAATTTCTGCAACCTGCTCTGATAGCAGCTTCTGCGATAACTTCATTACCTTTCATTAAGACTCTTTTCTGTGCCATTTTTAAGAACTCCTCTTATCTTTCTACCATGATAGCTGAATCAGGGCACTGAACAGCACAAAATGCGCATCCAATGCACTTGTCCATGTCAATATTGTGAACAGGGTGATAACCCTTTGAGTTTAACCTGGACTTCTCAAGCTCGAGAATATTCTTAGGACAGGCACCTACGCAAAGTCCACAGCCTTTGCACAAGTCATCATTAATAGTGATTTTTGCCATAAACAACCTCCTGCCTATGAGTAATATTGCGATTATAGTATTCTTAATGCTTTGTCGCAATAGGCAAATCTAACATGTTTTTTATGTTTTTCTGACTGTATCTTTCGAAAATGATCAGAAAATGAAGTGATACCCTGTCTTACTTACAAATTCCTCGCCGGCCTTGATCACAGGGCTATCGAATCTTTCATCGTTAAGAGAATTAGGAATGTACTGTGTCTCTAAGCAAAGACCGAAGTTTTTCTTATAGATCTCGTTGTTCTTTCCAACCAATGTTCCGATATTGTTGCCTGTATAGAACTGGATACCAGGAAGATCTGTGTATACTTCCATAGAGATACCGGTTGTGTTGTCCTTAACAACAGCTACAGCGTCCTTATTCTGTGCAAGGATAAAGTTATGATCATATCCTCCGCCGTATTCAAGCTGCTGATGATCTGCGTTGATCTCTTTTCCAACCTTCTTGAAGTCCATGAAGTCGAATGGTGTTCCCGCTACAGGAGAGATCTCCTTAGGGATAAGATCAGAACCAACCGAAGTAAAGAATGAAGCGTAGATCTTAACCTCTTCATTTATAATAGAACCGCTGTCGTGTCCGCCGAGATTGAAGTATGTATGGTTCGTCGGACTGATCGCTGTCTTCTTATCAGAGATCATCTTGTACTCGATCTCGAGAGTGTTGTCATCAGTCAGACTATAAGATACCGTGAAATCACGATTTCCAGGAAGACCGTACTCCATATCGTCAAGATGAAGAGTAAAGCACACCTGATTCTTCACGAAATCAATAACAGGGTTAAACATTCTCTTGTGGAAACCCTTCTCGAAATCTGAATGAAGATTGTTCTTTCCTTCATTTACAGGAAGGCTGTATTTTACTCCGTCGATACTGAAAGAAGCTCCTGCTGTTCTGTTAGCGACAGGTCCTATGCAGCTTCCGAAAAAGCACGGATTCTCCTTGTACTTGTTAAGATCATCATATCCCAATACAACATCGATCTTCTTGTCGCCTTTCGGGATCTTGATGCTTACAATGGTAGCACCGAGTTCAATAAGCTCGACCTCCATACCATTGTCATTAACCAGCGTGTACAAAGTCATTCCGCTCGGTTTAAGTTCTGTTTTGATCATTTAACCATTCCTCCAAAATCACACAATTATTGACTCTATCTTTTTGCCGGTAAGCTTAAAGCTTCTGGCGTCAGGACCGTTGAATCCGACATAGATCTCAGCAGTATTACCGTTGAAATCGAGATTTCCGTCATCATCTACAGTCGTAAATGCTCTCCAAGGGATCTCTATCCTAACGTTCTTTTTCGAGTTAGCCTCAAGAGTAAATCTCTCAAATGCTACGAGCTTAGGATTCTTTACTTCATAAGGACTTTCGACCTTAACGTATACCTGGAGTACATCTGTTGTTTCAACATCACTTGAGTTGCTTATGATAACCTCGAGCTCGGCACCATTCTTCTTAAACGAATTGAAATCACCGAAGCTGACGATCGCAGCGCCCTCAACAGCTGTATTACCGTAGTTCAATCCGTATCCGAACGGGAACAGCGGCTTCTTTTCGATAAATCTATATGTCTTTCCCTTCATCGAATAATCAGTAAACTCAGGGAAATCTTCAAGATCCATATAGAATGTTAGCGGGAGCTTACCGGAAGGATTTACCTTTCCGAAAAGGATATCAGCGAGTGCACTTCCACCGAAAGGACCCGGATACCAAAGCTGCAGGATAGCTGATGACTCATCATAGAAATCAAGCATATTCATCGCACTTCCTGCGAGGACACAAACGATAAACGGAACGCCTGTTTTCTCTATCTCTCTTATGAGATGTCTCTGAGTCTCAGGGAAATCGAGGTCTTTCTTGTCACCTGAAGCATACTGGTTACCCTCGTCACCCTCTTCACCTTCAAGATTCTCGTTAAGACCGATGCACAAGATAACGAGATCAGAGTTTTTAGCAACTGTCTTAGCCTCAGAGATCCTGTTATATTCTCTTGCCAATCCGTCAGGTCTAGCCATATTGATATCACATCCTTCAGAATAAAGGACTCTGATATCATCACCGCAGGCGTCCTGTACGCCGCGAAGAACTGTCGTATATCTGGATGAAGTTCCGTAATAGTTACCGATCAAGGACTTGATACTGTCAGCATTAGGACCGATAACACCGATCGTCTTATACTTATCTTTCTGAAGCGGAAGGATTCCGTCATTCTTAAGAAGAACGATACTCTCTTCAGCTGCTCTCTTTGAAACAGCCAAATGCTCTTTACACTCAACTACGCTATATGGGATATCATCATATTCAGTCTTATCGAACATACCGAGCATATATCTCGTTGTGAAAAGATTGATAGCTGCAGTCCTTATCTCCTCTTCAGTAACAAGGCCCTGCTCGTAGGCGTTGATCACTTTCTGATATGTACATCCACAGTTAAGATCGCATCCCATCTCCAGTGCAAGCTTAGCGCTCTCTTCAGGAGAATTCGTAACCTTATGATTCTCATGGAAATCTCTGATAGCCCAGCAGTCAGATACATAGTGACCTTCGAATCCCCACTTATCTCTCAAGACATCCTTCATAAGATACTTATGAGCATTACAAGGTTCACCGTTTGTCCTGTTGTAAGCACCCATTACAGACTCGACCTTAGCTTCCTTAACACAAGCTTCGAACTGTGGAAGATATGTCTCCCACATGTCTTTCATAGATACCTTTGCATCGAAAAAGTGTCTCATCGATTCCGGACCTGAGTGAACAGCAAAGTGCTTAGCACAAGCTGCGATCTTCATATAATGATCCTCATCGAAATCACCCTGAAGCGCCTTAATGAACGGAACAGCGAGATCAGAGATCAATGTCGGATCCTCACCATATGTCTCTTGTCCTCTTCCCCACCTTGGATCACGGAAAAGATTGACATTAGGAGTCCAGAATGTAAGACCCTTATAAATGTCTCTGTCACCGTTCTTGGAAGATTCATTATATTTTGCTCTCGCTTCAGTCGAAATGACTTCACCGATAGATTTCATGAGTTCTTTGTCAAATGTTGCTCCCAAACCAATAGCCTGAGGAAACATCGTAGCAGTTCCTGCTCTAGCAACTCCGTGAAGGCATTCATTCCACCAGTTATACTCTGGAATACCCAATCGATCAATAGCAGGAGCATCATAACGAAGCTGTGAAGCAGCCTCTTCAATAGTCATTTTAGATACAAGTTCAGTTGCCTTGCGTCTTGCCTCTTCTCTAAGCATAAAGTCTCTCCTTTATGTTGCTCTAAAGCAATAATTGTTCACGTCATTCTAAAATGAGTCACTATATATAATACAACGATTTTGTCAGAGTTTGCTTACAAATTCAAATAGATATTTTACAAAAATTGCTAAGTTTTAATTGAAGAAAGACTTTTGTACAGATATAATGGATGAAGCAATATCCCAACCGAGAATTCGGGGCATGTTTTCGGAGGTTATTATGAAGGGCAAAAAGAATGAGACGCCTGCTAATTATCTGCAGCCGATCAGACAATTCCTGACTAGAACAGTAGTCGGAAATGACGAAGACGTCGACTATGTACCGCGCACCAATATGCGTATCTGGTACAACAACCAGGTTGAAGGTTATCCAATCCACAAGCACGATGCTATTGAGATAGTTATCCCTATGGAGAATGGTTATAAATATATCGCCAACGGTAAGAAATTCGATCTTAATATGGGCGATATCCTTTTCATACCGCCGGGAATCCTTCACGAGATCGAATGTGATTATGAAGGATCCAGATTCATCTACCTGTTTAACATTGATTTCATCTCTAAGTTCTTTGATTACAAGGGACTTGAGGAATTCATGAAGGAACCTAGACTCGTTAATCCGACGACTTATCCTGAGAGCTATCCTCAGATCTTCGAGCATTTCATGAAGATAAACGATCTGTATTTCCTTTATGACAATATCGTTCTTGAGATGTCTATCTACTCTCACCTTCTCGCGATCCTCGGATCACTTGCAAGGTCGACATCTCAGACAGAACCTATCTGTATCATCGACTCAAAGCAGAGAGAAACATACATCAAGTTTAAGAGTCTTATCAACTACATAAACTCTCACTTCATGGATGATATAACACTTGATTACGCTGCATCATTTGTCGGTTTTTCCAAGTATCATTTCTCGAGACTTTTCAAAGAGTATACGGATTCAACTTTCTACGATTACCTTTCGAAAAGAAGGATCCAGGCAGCTAAATCACTGCTCGGTGATGATGAGCTTTCAATTACAGATATTGCTTTCCAGACAGGATTCAATAATCTGACAACATTTTGTCGAAGTTTCCAGAAGATCGTCTCCTGTTCACCTTCTGCTTACAGGAACAAACTAAAGAGAAGATCTACAGTTTCATGAGATAATAAACGAATAAAAAACGGATCGCTTCATTAAGAAACGATCCGTTATTATATGCCTTTAAGTCCTGATTATTTCAACCAATCCTTGATAGTAGCATAGATACCATCAGCGTCGAGCTTGTATTCCTTCATCATTGTCTTAGCATCAGCAGACTGACCGAATACATCGTTAACACCGATTCTCTTCATCTTTGTAGGAAGATTCTCAGAAAGAACCTCAGCTACAGCACTTCCGAGACCACCGATAACGGAGTGCTCTTCAAGTGTGATGACCTTACCTGTCTTAGCAGCTGTCTTAAGGATAGCATCCTTATCGATAGGCTTGATTGTAGCCATATTGATAACTTCGCAAGAGATACCCTCTGCCTCGAGCTTCTCAGCAGCAGCAATTGTCTCAGCTACCATAACACCGTTAGCGATCAAAGATACATCTGTACCCTCGTTCAATACCTGAGCCTTACCGATCTCGAACTTGTATCCCTCGTAATCGTTGAATACAGGAACTGCAGCACGGCCGAATCTCAAGTAAACAGGTCCAACATAGTCGAGAGCAGCCTTAACAGCAGCCTTAGCCTCGATATCATCTGAAGGAACGATAACTGTCATACCCGGGATTGTTCTCATAAGAGAAAGATCCTCGAGACACTGATGGGAAGCACCGTCCTCACCTACTGTAATACCAGCGTGTGTAGCACCGATCTTAACGTTGAGGTGCGGGTAACCGATAGAGTTTCTAACCTGCTCGAAGTTTCTTCCTGCAGCGAACATAGCAAAAGAAGAAATGAATGGGATCTTACCTGTTGTAGCAAGACCAGCAGCGATACCTGTCATGTTTGACTCAGCGATACCGCAATCGATGTGTCTGTCAGGGAAAGCCTTCTTAAATACAGAAGTCTTTGTAGCACCTGCAAGGTCAGCATCAAGAACAATAAGATCTTTGTAGGAAGCACCGAGTTCTGCGAGAGCATTACCGTAGCTTTCTCTTGTAGCAATTTACTTGTCACATAACTTAATATTCATGATCAACCCTCCAAACCTGCGATAACAGCATCAATCACTTTGATTGCCTGCTCGAATTCTTCGTCGTTAGGGGCCTTACCATGCCAGCCAGCCTGGTCTTCCATGAAGGAAACGCCCTTACCCTTTGTGGTCTTCATGATGATTGCTGTAGGCACTGTTGTGCAAGCCTCAGCCTGCTTGAAAGCATCTCTGATCTGATCGAAATCATGACCGTCGATCTCAACTACGTTGAAATTGAAAGCCTTGAACTTGTCAGCGATTGGATATACAGAACATACATCCTCTACACGGCCATCGATCTGAAGTCCGTTGTTATCAACGATTACTGTGAGGTTGTTGAGCTTGTGAGCACCTGCAAACATTGATGCTTCCCAGATCTGACCTTCCTGGATCTCACCATCACCGCAAAGTGTATAAACTCTGTAATCCTTGTTGTCGAGTTTAGCTGAAAGAGCCATACCAACTGCAACAGACAAGCCCTGACCCAAAGAACCGGAACTCATATCAACACCAGGTGTCTCGTTCATGCAAGGGTGACCCTGAAGTCTTGAACCAAACTTACGAAGAGTTGTAAGTTCCTCAACTGGGAAATAACCTCTCTGTGCAAGTGTAGAATAAAGACCCGGAGCTGTGTGTCCCTTAGAAAGAACAAAACGGTCTCTGTTCTCCATCTTAGGGTTCTGAGGATCGATATTCATCTGCTCAAAATAAAGGAAAGTGTACATGTCAGCAGCGGACAAAGATCCACCCGGATGACCGGACTTTGCGCTGTGAACAGCTGTTACGATACCCTTACGTACCTTGGCAGCAGTTAATTGTAATTCTTTGTTGTCCATGGAATTCCTCCTGAAATTATTTACGAACCAATTTTATCATAGAAGAGCCTTCCTTAATAAAAAGGAAGGCTCAACATATCAACGATATTTAATTATGCAAATGGGTTCTCTGTAGGATACTTGTCACAAGCGCACTGGTTGTAACCAAGATCTGAAACGCCCAAGTACTTGAATACTTCGAAGAGAGCCTTTCCATAGTGACCGAATGCAACAGCACCGTGGTGTGGATAGTTCTTCTCGATCAATACGTGACGATAGAATCTGCCCATTTCCTTGATAGCGAATACACCGATGCTACCGAAGGACTTAGTTGCAACTGGGAGAACCTCACCCTCAGCAACATAAGCTCTGATCTGTCCGTCAGATGTTGACTGGAGTCTATAGAATGTGATGTCACCTGGAGCGATATCACCCTCGAGAGTACCGTTTGTAACCTCTACAGGGAGAGCACGAGCCATGATCATCTGGTTCTTCATTTCACAGAAAGCGAGCTTAGAAGAACATGTGTTACCACAGTGGAAGCCCATGAATGTATCTGTGTGCTTGTAATCGAACTTGCCCTCGATGGACTCCTTGTACATATCCTTAGGTACAGAGTTGTTGATGTCGAGGAGTGTAACAGCATCCTGGGAGATGCAGTAACCGATGTACTCAGAAAGTGCACCATAGATATCAACCTCACAAGATACAGGGATACCCATACCTGTAAGACGGCTGTTTACATAGCAAGGAACGAACTTGAACTGTGTCTGGAATGCAGGCCAGCACTTACCAGCGATAGCAACGAACTCCTTGGATCCTCTATGCTTCTCGATCCAGTCAAGAAGTGTGAGCTCATACTGAGCAAGCTTCTCAAGGATCTCTGGCTTCTTGTTACCAGCACCAAGCTCAGCTTCCATCTCAGCAACCTTAGCAGGGATTCTGGAATCACCCTCGTGATTCTTGAAAGCCTCGAAAAGATCAAGCTCAGAGTTCTCTTCGATCTCAACACCCAATCTGTAGAGTGGCTCGATTGGAGCGTTACAAGCGAAGAAGTTCTGTGGACGTGGACCGAAAGAAATGATCTTAAGGTTCTTAAGAGCGTAAAGTGCTCTAGCGATAGGTACGAACTCATTGATCATTGTAGCGCAATCCTCAGCGTCACCTACTGGATACTCTGGGATATAAGCCTTAACGCCACGGATCTTCAAGTTGTAGCTAGCATTGAGCATACCGCAGTAAGCATCACCACGACCGCCGATGAGGTTGTTCTGTGTTTCCTCTGCAGCTGCGCAGAACATTACAGGGTTGTCACCCCACTGCTGAGCGAGCATTGTCTCAGAGATCTCAGGACCGAAGTTACCGAGGAAGATGCAAAGAGCGTTACATCCTGCAGCCTTAACGTCTGCAAGAGCCTGCTGCATATGAATCTCAGACTCAACGATACAGATTGGGCACTCATAGATGTCATCTGCACCGTACTTCTCTGTATAAGCCTTTACAAGAGCCTGTCTTCTGCCAACGGAAAGTGTCTCCGGAAAACAGTCTCTACTAACTGCTACGATACCGACTTTTACTTTTGGTTGATTTTGCATAATATATTACCTCCAAAAAATATTACTAAATTACTCGTTGATATCCAGGTTCTTACCGTAGATACCCATGAAATGACCCTTCTCACCTTCTGCATCCGGATGAGCGATAAGCCACTTGTTCTGTGCTGTGATGAGCTGATCCTCACCACCGTCTTTATGCTCACCTTCGAGAGGGAAGTTTGTTCCATAAGGAAGAACAACACCAACCATAAATCCGTTGCCGTCTACACCGCAAGGAGCATAGTGAAGAGTTGTAGCATATACTTCAGCTGCCTGACCCTTCTTGAACTTGAAAGCAACCATCTTGGAAGAATCATACTTAAATCCGTCCTCGATATCCTGCTGAAGTCCTAAGATAAGGATAGCATCTGTTGCGAAAACATTGATCTCTGAAGATCTGTGGTACTCAACAGCATTCAAAAGGCTGTTGTGACCAGCACAATAACCGATCTCGATCGGGAGTTCACCATAGAAAGTCTTCTTGATGTCCTTGTAGCACTCTGCGGACTCGAGAAGCTCAACGGAAGGCTCATAAGCAACACCTGAATCAGGGATCTTAACTTCGCCGAGCTTAGATACGAGAGAAGAAAAATCAACGTTGTCGATGACCTTACCGTACTTTTTGAATTCGGCACTGTTACCGTCCAAAATAACCATTAAAAGTTACCTCCTACTAAATATATTTCTTTTCGATTGTTATCAGAATTTCTCTGCATTAGCCTGGAATACCGGCTTAAGAGCAGGATAAAGTCTGCTGAATTCCTGGTAACGCTTCTCATAGAGAGCAACATTCTCAGGGATTGGCTTTGTCTCGGCAACGATCTTGATGATCTTCTTGCAAGCATCCTCAACAGAAGGATATACACCGCAAGCAACAGCAGCGAGAATAGCACCACCCAATGCAGGACCTTCCTCATTCTCTGTCTGAACAAGAGTAATGTTGAGGATATCAGCAATGATCTGTCTCCAGAGTGGGCTCTTAGCACCACCACCGCAGACACCGGACTTCTCGATATTAACACCGATAGACTTAGCAGCCTCGAATGAATCACGGAGTGCGAAAGCAACACCCTCGAATACAGCCTGGATCAAATCCTGACGTGTTGTGTCCATAGACATACCGATGAAGGTAGCTCTTGCATCAGGATCGTTGATAGGAGATCTCTCACCCATGAGGTAAGGAAGGAAGAACACTTTGTTCTTACCAAGCTCCTTGATACCAGCCTGCTCTGTCTTGAAATCATTTGTCTTAAGGATCTCTTCCATGAACCACTTGTTACAGCTTGCAGCTGCGAGCATACAACCCATGAGGTGATAACCGCCGTCAGCGTGGTCAAAAGAGTGAAGTGCGTTGTTAGCATCAACGCCGAATGAATCGTTAGAGATAAAGATCGTACCTGATGTACCAAGAGAGATGTTACATCCACCCTTACCTACGATACCCATACCAACAGCTGCTGCTGCGTTATCGCCTGCACCTGCTGCGATGATACAATCTGGAGAAATGCCGAGCTCAGAAGCGATCTCAGGCTTGATATTACCTGTCTTCTCATAACTCTCAAAGATCTGTGGAAGCCAGTTCATATCGATAGAACAGATGTCACACATCTCCTTGGACCATGTTCTGTTCTTAACGTCGAAGTAAAGCGTACCTGAAGCATCAGATACATCTGTTGAGAATACACCGCTCAATCTGTAAGCAAGATAGTCCTTTGGAAGACAGATCTTGTTGATCTTAGCGAAATTCTCAGGTTCATTAGCCTTAACCCAGAGAACCTTAGGTGCAGTAAATCCTGCAAATGCGATATTACCTGTATATTCTGTAAGCTTATCCTTACCGATAACAGTATTGAGATACTCAGTTTCCTTATAAGATCTTCCATCGTTCCAAAGGATAGCTGGTCTGATAACCTTGTCCTCAGAATCGAGCATTACAAGACCGTGCATCTGTCCGCCGAAACTGATACCTTTAACATCGTTTCCGTCAAAGCCGGAGATCAATTCCTTAATACCTTCAACAGACTTGTCGAACCAATCATATGGATTCTGTTCTGACCAACCTGAATGTGGGAAATTAACCGGATACTCCTTAGAAACGACTTTGAGAACCTTACCTTCTTCATCAGCCAAAATGAGCTTGACTGCGGAAGTTCCAAGGTCTACACCAATAAATAACATACGTGTTCCTCCCGTAAAGCCTAATAAACTACAATAAATATAAAAATTATAAATAAAAAAAGCAATTTCTATTTTGACAAACAATAATGTCATTTTTCTACAATTAGCACAAATTTTACACATATTGCGAATTATCGTAATTGCGTATTTTCAGTGCTTTTCGAGCCTAAACGAGCCTGTTTCGGTCACTTCCAAGAAGGCATTTTTGTGAGCAAAACGTTTCACGCACTTAGGCAATATTATACAAAAATTGCTATTTGACATTTTTGATTTGTTGACAATATTTTACGTCGAAAACCGGGTGTATATTACGCAAAATTAGAGCAAAAA
>JAGCGE010000239.1 GCA_017649745.1 Clostridiales bacterium
AGATAAGATCTATCTTAAGATTATCTGTGACGAAGGCTTCGCAGCAAGCAAAGTTGAACTGCTTGATGCAGGATATCAGCACATAAGTGATGTTGCGATCGGTGAAGACGGCGTTTGCGTTATAGAAAATGGCGATGGTTGGCAGCAGTTCTATGCCAAGATCATCGTTGATGAATTAGCAGGTTACTTTACTTGTGAGCTTGCAAGAGAAGATGATGCCGGCAAACTTACTTTAGCCTATGACTTTGATACTGAGATCGAATACTATAAAGATCAGGATATCAGCATCAAGACTGTTAGCGGTACTGTTTACACTGCTGTTGCAAGTTCAGCTACAGTAAGTAATATCATCCTCCAAAGAGATGGAGATGTATTCAGATTCAGACCTAACTCTGAATCTTATGAAGATTATGTAATAACATTCTATACTTCTGAGGAAGAATATCTCTTTGAGACATTGCAGGGTGATAAGGTAGCAATGTGCTATCCTGTTGATATGACCGGTGAATCAGGTAGTCTTGAATTCACTGATATTGATCATTCTCATTCATATCAGGGATGCACAAAGTGGTCATATACAGGTGATGCTGCTGAGATAGTTATCAGACCTAACCAGGATTACGATTATACAGTTATGGTTGGTGAGACTGATGTAACAGCATCAGCTAAAACTAATGATAATAAGTACGTTATAGAAGGAACCGGTTGGCCGACTATCACATTCTTTGCATTGTCTGTCCTCGAAAGCGATACGACAGATACTGCATTTGAAGGCGATCTTGGAACTTCTTATGCAATGACTGCAAAGATAAAGAATACCGGTGTACAGGTTGCTTCTTATACTTGGTTCAAGTCAGAAGATAACGGTGCTAACTATGTTCAGTTAGAAACAACTACAGCAACACTTAATGATACTCCTACAACAAGCTCTATCTACAAGTGCGTTGTAGCAGATACAAACGGCCGTTCGATCGATATTTTCTTTAACGTGAATGTCATCTTCAGGATCGTTGATAACACAAGTAATGATGCTAAGAGCGTAACCATTACTAAGACTGAATCAGCTACTCTTGCTGTTGATATTGATGAGACAAAGACAACTGGCCTTACATATAAATGGCAGAACTCTAATGATTCAGAGCACTGGAACGATATGACAGAGACAACTAAGTCGATCACAGTTACTCCGAATGCTACAACAAGTTATAAGTGTACGGTAACTGATGAGCACAATAATGCTCCTGTTGAGATCATGTTTACGGTAACTGTTATTGTTCCTGAACTGACAGATGCAAGAACAGATAGTCAAAAAGTATTGAAGGTTCTTTATGGATCCGGTTCGACATTCCGCGTAGTGACATCTTTGGATGGAAAGAATGCAGATTTGCAATACACTTGGAGCAGATCAACTGATGGTGAATCATACGTGGATTTGCCGGCAACTGTGGATACACCACACTTGGGATTTGCTATAAACAATGATTTCCCTTACTTTTACTATAAGTGCATAGTTACTGATAAGTACGGAAATGTATTGCCGTTAGTATTCACTATTGATCCTGAATATAGTTTTACAGCAGATGCAAAAGACGATACCCATGAGTTTACTGTTTTCAAGTCTGAATCAGCTGAGCTCGCGGTTGAGATCAATGATGTTAATACAGATGAAGTTGCTATTTCCTGGTGTGTTTCAGCAGATGGTACTACTCCTGGAGATGCAGTTCCTAATAGCGATGATAAGACATCAATAACAGTTTCACCTGATGCTACAACACACTATATCTGTCACATCGAAGATTCTCATGGTAATTCCGCAGATATCTACTTCACAGTTAATGTAGCTGCCCCTGTGATCACAGATAACACAGAAGATCCAGCTAAGACAGTTAAGCTCGAGCTTGGTGAGTCTGCTACTCTTACAGCTAACATCGATGAGACAACAACATCCGGTATCACTTATACATGGTATGAATCTGAGGATCCGGAGGCTTTCACAAAGACTATCGATGGAACTACGAATGAGGTTACTGTTACACCTAGAACAACAACATACTATTGCTGTAAGGTTGCAGACGGATTTGGTAATTCGGAGTCAGTAGTATTTAAGGTAGAAGTATCTTATGCTCTTACAGATACTACAACTGAAACTACTAAGACGATCACTAAGTTTGATTCAACAACGATCACAGCTTCTGTTGACAGATCTAAGGCTCTTGGTCCTATCACTTACTCATGGTCATGTTCAACGGACGGAACAAATTACGCTCCGATGGAAACACAGACAAAAGCTACTATTACAGTAAGTCCATTGGTTACTACATATTACAAGTGTTTGGTAGCTGACGGAGACAGAAATTCCGTAGAGATCAAGTTTACTGTTAAGGTCAGTGTTCCTGAGTTGAAGGATACGACTTCAGCATCCGCTAAGAGTGTAACTGCTACTAAGGACGATACGATCACTCTTACGGCTAGTGTTAATGAGAATGAGACCACAGGTATCGCATATAAGTGGACTCAGTCAACAGACGGTAAGACATTTACACCTGTATCGAACGGAACGAGCAAGACATTGAGCGTTAAGGTTACAGAGAATATCACTTATGTATGTACTGTTACTGATAAGTACGAGAACAAAGTAGAGATCAAGTTTACGGTAACTGCAAAAGATAAGGTAACTCCTGCACCTTCTACGCCTGCTCCTGAAGAGCAGCAGTTCGAAGGATTTGTAGAACGTCTTTACAACGTAGCTCTCGGTCGTGATTCAGAGCAGGGAGGCAAGGATTACTGGTGTGATCTCGTAGGTAACGGTCAGCTCACAGGTGCTGATGCAGCAAGAAGCTTCCTTAAGAGCCCTGAGTTCCACGATAAGCACTTGAGCGATGAAGAATTCCTTAAGGTTCTCTATAAGACATTCTTCGATCGTGAGCCTGATCCAGAAGGTCTCCAGTACTGGCTTGGTGTCCTTAAGACAACATCTCAGGATGCAGTCGTAGAAGGATTCATCAACTCAACTGAGTGGTGTAATGTCTGTGCTTCTTACGGAGTTAAGTCCGGTGCGACAAATGCCAAGGCTACGATCCCTTCAGCAAACGCAGTAGCATTCGCTAAGAGACTTTACACTGAGTGTCTTGGACGTGAAGCAGAAAAGGGCGGTCTCGACTACTGGAGCTTGGCACTTACTAACCTTGAGGTAACGGGTTCCGGTGCAGCAAGATTGTTCTTCGAATCTGACGAGTTCATCGGATTCAAGACAGATGACAAGGAATACCTTACAAGACTTTACAAGACATTCATGGGTCGTGACCCTGATGATGCAGGTATGAACTACTGGCTCGGCGTTCTTAAGGCACAGAGCAGAGAAGCAGTCTTCAACAGCTTCGTAGCATCTCAGGAATTCACAGACATCTGTAACTCTTACGGCATTAACAGATAATCTGTTTAAAGTCTCAGATAAAAGAGAAGAGCGCCTTCGCGGGCGCTCTTTTCTTTGTTTTATAAAGGGGGGGTATATGAAAAAGTTTTATCTGATGGCTGAGAATAATGAATCTGTGATCATAACGGCTCCTGCTGAGATAAGGATCTTAGCTGTCTTAGCTTTTTCGAGAAAAAGGATCCCTGTATCTTCTATTGATGTGAGGCCGATCGAGATAGCGTGAAAAGCGCGTGTCATGTTATGCCTCCTTTGCTGCCGTGATCTTGTTGCTGATAAGAAGAGCAACGTTGATGAGAATGAGAAGTGCCGATGCCAAAGACAACGATGTGTTATGTGTCATGATGCCTCCGATAACGCCTGCTGATGCTGATGCGATCGTGATGGCTGAGATGATCTTTGCGATAGTGTTTGTTGTCTTTTTCATATTTCGGTTCCTCCGTTCCTTTGATGATCATATCTTATGACCGGAGGTTTAACTTATCGCTAATCAAGGTTAAAGAGTTTATTAAGAAGTCTTAAGGACTTGGTTAATTCGGTTTTCGAGAAGTACTAGTGATATAATTAGATGAATCTTTTTATTAAGGGGTATCTTATGAGCGAACAAATGATCTTAAAAGCGACCGGGCTTTGTAAGAACTATGGTTCAAGACCGGTCCTTAAAGATGTCAACCTCACTATCAATAAAGGTGACATCTATGGTCTCGTAGGAAGGAATGGCGCAGGTAAGACTACGATCATGCGTATACTTACTGGTCTTCAGGTTCCGACGAGGGGCAATGTAGAATATGGTTACGAGAGAAAAAGACTCGGTTCCACGGGTGCACTTGTTGAGCTTCCGTCTATCTATGCCAACAAATCCGCAGAAGATAATCTTAAGTTCCAGTACATGAATCTAGGTCTTAAGATCGATGATTCGATAGGTGATATTCTTAAGCTTGTCGGACTTCAGGATACAGGCAGTAAGAAAGCAGGTAAGTTCTCTCTAGGTATGAGACAAAGACTCGGTATCGCGATCGCAATGGTCGGAGATCCTGAGGTGCTCGTTTTAGATGAGCCTATCAACGGTCTTGATCCTCAGGGTATCATCGAAGTCAGAGACCTTCTTCTTAAGCTCAACCGTGAGAAGGGAATAACGATCATCATCTCGAGCCACATCCTCTCTGAGCTTGCTAAGCTCGCGACGAGGTTCGGTTTTATCGAGGACGGCAAGATGATCCGTGAGTGTACCGCATATGACATTGAACATGCAGGTGAGAAACTCATGATAATCAAGTCCAATAAGCCTGAAGAGTATAATGCTCTCCTTAATGCCAACGGATTTAAGAGTGAGACAGTAAGTAATCCTGACAGGGTTACGATCCATGGTGAGGCAGATATCATCGATATCGCTATGATCGCGAAGAATGCGCAGATCACTATCACTGATCTTAGGACTGTAGAGACCAATCTCGAGGACTTCTACGTCGATGTCGTAGGAGGTATGAAGCATGATTGAGTTATTTAAGTTCGAATTCTACAGATTATATAAGAGTAAGCTCGCCTGGATCATTGCCTGCATTATGGCTGCTCTTCCGGTTCTCGCTGTCATAGCTTTAAGCGTTCTATATCTTTACCTTACAAAGCATCAGGACGGTGTGAAGATCTCGACTAGTACAAGCAGATATTTTACTTGGTTGATAATATCTTATTTCTACAAGTGGGTACCGCTTGTTATGTCACTTTTTGTTCCTCTCTTTGTCGGAAGGGACTACAGGGACGGATTTATCAGAAATAAGCTTACAGCCGGTCACACAAGGATCCAGATCTTTACTTCTTCCGTAGTGACTAAGGCTGCTTATTCCGCTGTCCTTTGTATTATCTATATGGTCTTTGGTCTTGTTGCTATGGCTATTTCTCCGATCGGTGCCAATATCAATGACGGAGAGATGATTGTTCGCGCTCTGATGCTCCTTTTGTCAGCTGTTGCGACAACAGTTCTTTTCGCTTCACTTTCGATGATCATCAAGAACAGAGCAGTACCTGTTATCCTCTCTGTATTATTCGTTATGTCATTTAATATCGCAGGCTTCCTTGCTTCAACATTTGCTTATGATCATGACATGATCGATGATTATGCGAAGATCCGTTCCAAGAAGATAGAGCAGATGGGCGAGTTCGGAAGTGACTATGGTTATGAAGCTAAATTCGATAAGAAGAAGTACTTCAATGTAGGCTGGTATATTGGCCACCCGCTCGCAGTCCTCACTAATGCGGCTCTTCCTAATGAATTCATCACGACTACAAGTAGTATCGCGACAGATACAGATGAAGCTCTTTCATATAGGGAAGATGTCTCAAGACACCCTTTCAATTCGCTTGGTATGTCAATCATGAGTCAGGATGTGTTCTATCTCGAAGAGAAGGATCTTAAGAAGATCGATGGTGCGATAATCTCAGTAGAACAGGCAGAGTTAGAGTACAACATCAAGTCGATAGTCTGGACGGCTATCTACTTCGGTGGAGGTTATCTCCTGTTCAGAAGGAAGAACGTGTTCTGATCGGAAGTTCGGTGGACCAATTCTTCTCCACAGACAAAAAGGTCCACGAATGCGTGGACCTTTTGGCTTCTACAAAACATTTGGTCCACGAATTTTGTAATCATTTTAAATTGTGGACAGATTTTAGTGATTGGCGTGGACCCAAAGCTTCACAAGAGACAATTTTGTCCACCATTTCGTGGACTTTTTTGCTTTCACAGAGCATTTGGTCCACCGGTAGTCAGTTTGAAGCGGTGATCAGTTCTTAGCTAAAGCTTTTTTCAGAGGTTTCTTAGGAGCGATCTTAAGAGACCTCTGCTCTTTTACGACATTATAGATGACCTCGATAACGAGAAGCCATGTCATACCTAGAAGACCGCAGCACTCAACGAAATTCAGGAATCTCATGAGGCATACGCCGCCTGCCAGATAAGCGACAGTAATGATGTTCACCGTAAAGAGGATGAACTGGAATATGTAAAGGATCGTATAGAGAAGATCCCACAGGTCGAACTTCTTGTCTTCCTCAAGGAAGAGACAGAGAGGGATCGCCATGAAGATCATCATGTACTGATATGAGAAACCAGGGAAGCCGAGCATTACGCAGGAGAAAAGCGCGATCGTCTTCCACTTATTTTTCGAAAAGATGCCTGCAGCGAATGCGATGATAGAAGTCACTGTTCCGAATGTTCCCATGAGACCCATGAAAGCATCGTTGTTCTTTATTCTCAAGAAGATAGCTGCAAGTGCGATGTATGTGCTTGAAAAGTTTATCTTATAGCCGATACCTGCGTTAACGCCGCTTTCCTTATCCATGTTGTGGCTGACACCACCGATCCACTGTCCGACAGCTCCGATACCGCCGAAAGCAAAGAAAGGAACGAGGAAGAAGAGGAGTGCATAGATGATACATCTGATAGCATCTTTGTAACGCTTTTCCTTAATGAGCATAACTCCGAATAAAGCAGGATAGATCTTAAAGCAGAACGAAATAGCGAGAGCCATCAGGGCAAGTTCTCTCTGAACCTTCGAATCGGAATCTTTCCACAGGAGGTAGATTCCAAGGAAGAAGAACGCTACTATAACGCAGTTGCCGCGCTCGAAAAGGAAGAGTGCAGGACCTGACAGTACGAGAAGAACGATAAGCCAGGAGCAAGTCTTCTTATCCTTATAAAAGTTGCGGATGATATAGCCGAAGCCCAATACTGCTATGACTGAATAGAAGAAATAGACCATCATAGCCGAGCAGTTGTGCTGAAGTACATAACCGCCCATGATTACATGTCTTTCCGGAATGAAGAATGCGAAGAATCTGTAGAACAGATATGTTATTGGCGGATACAAGACGCCGTAAGAGTATGGATTCTTCTGAACAGAGTCCGTTACACTATGGAAGAAATCCATGAATACATCTGTCTTATCATGCTGGAATATCTGCTCCCATAAGATCTGGCCTCTTGTCGCAAGAGCCATTATTATTGAGATAATAAGTCCCAAAGTCATTATCGGGAAAAAGATTTTTTTCTTGGTGTTCATCTGTCGCATCCTTTATAGATAGAATTTCATAACAACCCAGTATGAATAGTCGCATTTTTGTTATTACGTTTCAAGTCAAAAATAATTACACTTTTATTTCTAAATAAGAAATGCCTCCGCTAGGGCATGACGCGGAGGCAAAACACTGTGTATATGTAAGAGGTTATTAGGCAATTACTTCCCAGTCGATCAGATCTGAAGGGGAACAGGATTCGTAGAATTCCTTGATCGCGAATCCCGCCTGATCTTTGGGGATTATCTGGTCTTTTCGTACTTCATAGGCACCGCCACAGAACTTGATGTAACCTTCGTCTGAAGAAGGTGCAACAGAAGCGAGGTTCTTCTCACCATCGAAATAGTTGATGAAAGCGAGATCGTTATTGATCAGTATTGCAAGACAAGGGAATTCATCAGCGCGACCTGTTTCCGAGATCCATATCTCGGCATCACTGGAGCTTAGCACCCTGTCGACACCCAAGCTGTAGTCTTCATAGCTTTTACAATCAATATTGTTGTGACCTACAGAAATAACCATAGACCTTCCTCATTTCATTTTCATCTTCAAGCGTATTTTATAAGCCGCCCGAAAAAATGACAACTGGACAAACTCTTAAGGTTTTACTGACAAATCATTCTTTTGGCTGATTTTTTTCGAAAAGGATAAGGATACAATCAAACCATAACATTTGGAGGTAAAAGGATTATGAAGAGCAAAAAGTTTATAGCTTGTCTTCTCGCAGCATCATTAGCAGCATCACTTTGCGCATGCAGTGACTCAAAGGACGGCGGCAGCGACGAGACTAAAGAAACAACAAAGACAGAAGAAACAACTAAGGCAGATGAGACAGAGGCTACAGAAGCAGAGACAGAACCAACTGAGACTGAGCCTGCTATCCCTGAAGGATTCGAAGAGTGCGTTGCTATTAACTCCTTCCTCGGAGTAAAGGCAACATACCTTATCCCGATCGCAGATGAAGAGTGGAAGATAAACGAGCGCGACAATCTTGAAGGTTACGGTACTACATATTACGGAACAGTCAACGGCAAGAGCTTTAGTATTTCAGTATTCCTCTCATGTTTTTCAACAGGTTCGCTTGATTGGGATCTTGAGAATAATGAGCCTGTTCCTAATACAGAGTACAGAGGATATATCACCGGACATACAAGCACACAGTCATGTCCTATGAATTTCTTTACTGACAATGAAACATATCTTGACGGTGTAATCAAATTCACTATCGATCCTGAATGTGACAGTGAAGATATGGACGAGGCTGAGTATGCAAATATCGTTGAGACTATCCAGAAGTCAGTTGTTCTCGAGGTACTTGATGAGAATCAGCTCTATACAGCAAGTGGCATGATCACCGACCCGTCTGGTCTTTTCGAGTTCCCTGTAGCATTAACTCTCGACGGATTCGATGCTGAGTGCAAGATCAGCACATCAACTAACAGTGTTCATGCTTCAGCAACAGCTTCTGACAGCTATGGCGGAACAGTAACAGTAACAGAATCCCGTTCTGCAGTAGAGAGCAATTTCACTTACATGCTCGAGCATTATGATACAGGATATGAATGTGAGATCGCAGGTTACCCTGCAAACTGCTACGCATTCAACGACTTCGGCGTATTGAGAGCAACAGTAGTAGTTAAGTTCTCTGATGAAGTTTATTATGAGTACTCATTAAAGGAAGTAGACGGATTCGATTCCACAGATCTTTACGATCAGCTCAAGGAAGATCCTGACATGACAGAGATCCACGACTTCATCGCTAGATGCATCGGTGATTACATCAACGCATCAACAATGCTTTTTGAGACCAACGCTGAGTAATTAGCGACAATATTTATTCATACCATTCCAACTCATTACAGAAAAGAGGTTGCCGATCGGCAGCCTCTTTTTTGTTATTACGATTGTTGTGATCTATTGTATTTAGCGGCTCTGATCATAATCTGGATAATGAGTATAAGTAAAAACACAGCGAGAATTGTCGACACAGGTATAACTATAAGTGATGTTATGGTATCCATCAGAGGATGGTAGAAATTCCATAAGACAAATGCGAATCCAAACATATAGATGTAGCTCAACACAGTCTCGATTATTTGTGTTACTATCCTGCCGATAAGGAGACCTTTAGCAATTCTCCAGTTGGTCCACTTCTCTTCGTGTAAGCATACATTCGTTACGATCGAGGAAAAAATGATCTCAATTATGGTACAGAAGATCATATAAAACGGGACAGCGAACTTTTCTCCGAATCTCGGATAATAATAATTGCGGAGTGTCTGGCTTGAGTCGGGGCCAACCATATCTGCTCTGAAAAGATCGAGCAGCGGCTCTTGAAAGATCATGCAGATAGTGATCAACGCGATCATAAATACGAGGCAAAGCCAAACAACGATTATCTTCCACCTAAATGTCTTTTCCATATCATACCCCTCTTTCTTCTAGTGTTTTGAGGATATCACAGCGTTTTTTTACGCGCAAGAATACTAGCGTTGATATAACAGTTATACATCTGAGCATCTTAATATTTGTCAAAAATGCCTAATGAATCTCGGTTGACATGACTGCCTTAAATATTTATGATACATGCTATTGAGTTTGAAGATATATTGAGTTTGAAAATTTAATAAATGAGGTTATCCCATTATGAACACGCTCAAAAAGGTTTTCTCTTTTGTTGCGCTTTTTTTGGTTGCAACATTGGTTCTCGGCACATTGGGTATTAACAGTAATGTAAGTGCCGCAGATGATTCCACTTATTATGTATGTTCCGCTGCCACATCGAGCAATATCTATGAGGTGAAAGATGGAGTTCAGGAGCCATACGATGATTTCGTTTACTGCTCTGATATTGATCTGGCAGGACCAAATACTTCTGTAAAATACGATCAGGGACTTCTTTCAAGTTCTGAATTAGATGATGCTACCAGAAGCAAGCTTATGGTCATCCTGATGGAAAGATCTGCGATCAAGGATAAGATCGAAGAACTCGCAATCTCTTATCCTGAATCAATGAGTTACTGGAAGGTATATGGCTCAAATGACTATGCTTATCAGCACCTTGTATGGATCATCCTTTCTGAAGACAAGTTCTTCGCGAGAACTGATACATATGGTTATGAAGGCATCTGCAAGGCAATGACGGGCAGTGTCGATAACAAAGACGACAGCGATTCATTCTGGAACCAGTTCTTTGTTCCGCTCCGTGATTTCATCACCGGCAAGGCTTCCTCCTATAAGGTAGGCACAGGTGAGGGTGAGTATGATGCATACTTCTATCATCCTTCCGATACTTCATATCAGCGTCTTCTCGGAAAAGGCTGGATGAAGCCTGTTACACCAAAGGGTAACCTTCTTATCACTAAGAAGATCGAGGGTAAGGTAACTGAAGAAGATCTTAAGAATCTCACATTCACAGTAACTGACAGCGATGGCAAGAACGTAGGTACATACCTTCTCGGTCAGGATTTTACTTACGACGCTTCAACAGGTCTTTATACAAAAGAACTTACAGGTCTTAATCCTTCTCTTACATATACAGTAGAAGAGTCCTTGTATACGATCACCGGAATGAAAGTATCTGTTACATATAAGATCGGCAAGGACGGCTCTGAGACAGAAGGAACAAAAGCTGATGTTTCTATAACAGCTAACGAGACGACAACAGTAGCATTTACTGATTCTTATACAGAGGAAGTTACAACGACAACAACTACAACAACTTCCGAGACATCTGCTACGACTCCTTCAACCTCTGAGACATCAGCAGTAGTCGTATCAGGCAGTGAAGAAACAACTGCGCCAAGCATCGATAAGGATGCAACAGAGGATACTACAGCACCTTCTGCTGTAACTACTGATCCGTCAAATGGCGTTGTAACAGGTACTCAGACTAACCCTGCAAGCGACAGCGCAAGACCTTCTGATGATTCAGCTAATGTATCCGGAAAGTCCACTGATTCGACTGAGGGAACGACAGCAGCTTCTACAAAGACTAGTTCATCTTCTGAGAAGAGCGATCGTGCAACTACATCAAGTTCAAGAGTTACTTCTACTGGTGAAGCGATCTCCTACACATTGATCGCAGGTGTGGCAGCATTGTTCACGGCTTGTGTCATCATGACTCTAAGAAACCGCAAGTTCAAGGATAACTGATAAGAAAAATTGTTTATTGAGAATCGAGCATCCGTTCATATGAGCGGATGCTTTTTTATTCCTTGACATAACTAGTGATCATAAGTATAATCCCATGGTAATACTTCATCGATTTAGCACGTTAAAGTGATAAAGCGATAAAGTGAATTGTAATATCCCTGTGATGAAGGGTCATTACAAATAATATAAACTTATAATTGGCATAATATAGTTAGGAGAATATTTATGGGTAACAACAGGTTTTACACACCGGACGGCTTTAGTGACGTTCTTCCGGGGATCTGCGAATTCAAGAAAGAGGCTGAGGGCAAGCTTAGAAACCTTTTCAACCTGAACGGCTACAGCGAGATCGAGACTCCGGGCATCGAATATACAGATATCTACATGGATAACGATTATGTACCGGCACAGGATCTTTACAAGTTCTGTGACCAGAAGGGAAGACTCATCTGCACTCGTTATGACGGTACGATCCCTGCATCAAGATTTGCAGCAACGATCTTCAAGGATGAGGAACCGCCTTTGAGACTTTGTTATATCGAAAACATGTACCGTTATAAGCAGGTAGGCGGCGGTAAGCAGTCAGAGTTTACACAGGCAGGTGTTGAGCTTATGGGTTCAGCCGGATCATCAGCTGATGCTGAAGTAATCGCTCTTGCTATCGAATCCGCTCTTGAGATCGGTATCGTGGATCTTCAGATCTCAGTAGGTCAGACAAAGCTTTTCGAAGGCTTCATGGAAGGCCTTAATATTGATAAGGAAACATCCGATAACATAAGAAATGCCATCAACCAGAAAGATGTTGTAATGCTTGAGAAGACAGCTTCTGATCTGGGCCTTTCAGATGAAGATAAAGAGACACTTCTTCTGTTCTCGGAATCACAGGGAACATATGATGTCATCGATGACATGAGAAATCGTATCTCTAATGAGACAGCAATTTCCGCACTCGACAACCTTAAGGAGATCCTCGATATTCTTGATGATTACGGATACCTTAAGTATGTAAGTATCGACCTTGGTCTTCTCGGAAGCGACTACTACACAGGTATGATCTTCAAGGGATTCACATATGAAGTTGGATTCCCTATCATCGGCGGTGGTAGATATGATAACGTTGTCGGAGCTTTCGGAAGAGAGATGGAAGCAGTCGGATTCTCACTTGGTTTATCACTTGCGATAATCGCACTCATAAGACAGGGTATGGAACCTGTTGCAACTAAGCCTGAAGTTATCATCGGATATGATCTCGATGTTGAGGGCGCACGTAAGGCAGCTATCGCACTTAAGCAGCAGATGGTTGCTGAAGGAACTAAGGTAGTTCTTGATACTCAGGGCTATACAAAAGACGCACTTGAGAAATATGCAGATGATATTGGTATCGATACCTGCATCTTTATTGATGAGACAAAGGAGGAGGTTTGATCATGTTAACTATTGCATTATCAAAGGGCCGCCTCGCTGAGCAGGCGATCGAACTTTTAGAGAAGGCAGGATACGATTGTACCGCTGCTAAGGAAAAATCCAGAAAGCTCATCCTTGAGGATGAGAAGCAGGGCTTAAGATTCATTCTTGCTAAGCCTGCTGATGTTCCTACATATGTTGAATACGGAGCTGCTGATATCGGTGTCGTTGGTAAGGACACGCTTCTTGAAGAAGGAAGACAGCTCTATGAAGTTATCGACCTGGGGTTCGGAAAATGCAGAATGTGTGTCTGCGGTCCTAAGGAGCTTAAGGGGAAACTCGATACTATCCCGAACAAGCGCGTAAGCACGAAGTACCCTAACATCACAAGGGCATACTTCGAGGACTATAAGCGTGAGAGTGTCGAGATAATCAAGCTTCATGGTAGCATCGAACTTGCTCCGCTCATCGGATTGTCAGACGTTATCGTCGACATCGTTGAGACAGGTAGAACTTTGTTCGAGAACGGACTCGACGTACTCGAGACTGTTGCCGAGATCTCCGCCAGAGTTGTTGTCAACAAGGTATCAATGAAGATGAAAGCTTCTGAGATCAAGCCTATGATCGAGGCTTTGAAGAAGCAGGTCGAGATAATGAACGAAGAAAAGAAAGAGGCACAATAAATGAAATGTAAATATATGGAGGGAACAAGTTCCAATCTTAAGGAAGTCTGCGAGCTCTTGGGCCTTCGCGGCAAGATGGATCTTGGTCCTGTTATAGAGACTGTAAGCGCAGTCATCGACGATATCAGAGAGAACGGTGACGCAGCAGTATCGAAGTACACAAAGAAGTTCGACGGATGTGACATCGACAGTTCGAACATTCTTGTAACTAAAGAAGAGATCGACAAGGCTATGGCTGAAGTCGAGCCTGAACTTCTCGAGATCATCAAGAAGGCAGCAGCTAACATCAGAGCTTTCCACGAGAAGCAGAAGGAAGAAGGCTTCATGATGGATGTCGCAAAGGGCAGTAAGATCGGCGTTCGCGTTCGTCCTTTAAGGATCGCAGGAATCTACGTTCCTGGCGGCACAGCTCCGCTTCCGTCAACAGTTCTTATGGACGTTATCCCTGCATCTGTAGCAGGAGTAGAAAGAGTTGTCTTCTGTACACCTCCTCGAAAAGACGGAACCATCGCACCTGTTATCCTTGCAGCAGCAACTATCGCAGGCGCTAATGAGATCTACAAGGTAGGCGGCGCACAGGCTATCGCAGCTATGGCTTACGGAACAGAGACTATCCCTAGAGTAGATAAGATCTGCGGTCCTGGTAACATCTACGTTAATACAGCGAAGAGACTCGTATTCGGTCAGGTCGATATCGACATGTTCGCCGGTCCTTCAGAAATCCTTATAATCGCTGATGAGACAGCTGTTCCTGAGTTCGTTGCAGCCGATATGCTCTCACAGGCAGAGCACGACAAGATCGCTTCTGCTATCGTGCTTACGACTTCCAAGGAACTTGCCGACAAGGTCTATGAGACAGTCGACAGAAGATCCGAGAAGAGCCTTCGTAAGGAGATACTTGAACAGTCACTGAGCAACTACTGTGCGATCATCAACTGTGACAGTCTTGATACAGCTATCGCATTTAGCGAAGAGCTTGCTCCTGAGCACTTGGAACTCTGCGTTAAGGATGCAGAGAAGGTAGTTGAGAAGATCGATAACGCAGGTGCTGTATTCCTTGGTAATTACACACCGGAGCCGCTTGGAGATTATTTTGCTGGTCCTAACCACACGCTTCCTACAAGCGGAACAGCAAGATTCTTCTCACCTCTTAACACAGGTGACTTCTATAAGAAGATGAGCGTTCTTAACTATAACGAAGAGTCTTTGAGAGAGTGCTACAGCGACGTAGCCAAGTTCGCAGACAGCGAGGGCCTTGAGTGTCACGCTTCTGCAGTAAGAGTAAGATTCGAGGAATGATATGAGTAACTTTTGGAACAAAAAGACAAATGAACTTTTGCCGTATGTAGCCGGTGAGCAGCCTAAGGACGGCGTCAAGGTCATTAAACTTAACACTAATGAGAATCCATTTCCGCCTTCGCCTACGTGCAGGGCGGTCCTGGATGATCTGGACATAGCTGAATTAAGGCTCTATCCGAACACCGATTCCCAGATCGTAAGGGAGAGTGTTGCTAATAAGTTCAAGGATTACATCAAGCCTGAGAACGTATTCGTCGGCAATGGTTCTGATGAGGTGCTCGCGATCTGCTGGCAAGCCTTTTTCGAAGAGGAGAAGAATACAGATAAGAAGGTTCTCGTTCCTGAGATCTCCTACAGTTTCTATCCTGTATATTCTCAGCTTTACGATGTAGCTATCGAAAAGATTCCGCTTAAGGATGATTTCTCGATCGATCCTGCTGATTACATCGGCAAGGAAAACGCAGGTATCGCGATCGCGAACCCGAATGCACCGACTTCTGTAGCGCTGAGCTTAAGCGAAGTCGAGGAGATCGTTAAGAATAATCCTGACAGGGTAGTTCTTATCGATGAGGCATATGCTGCTTTTAAGGATGAGTATGAGACTGCGATCACACTTGTAAACAAGTATCCTAACCTGATCGTTGTTAAGACCTTATCGAAAGCATATGGTCTTGCAGGAATCCGTGTCGGCTATGCCGTAGGTTCGAAAGAGCTCATAGACGGAATGATGAGAGTCAGAGATTCCTTTAACTCATATCCGGTCGACAGGATCGCTCAAAAGCTCGCAAAGGCTGCTATCGACGATGATGACTATTATGAGATGAACAGGGTAAAGATCATAAAGACCAGAGAGAGGATCTCTAAGATCTTAAGAGATATGGGATTTACTATCCCAGAGTCTTCCGCGAACTTTATTTTCGCGAAGCCTTGTAAGGTAAGTGCAGAGGAGCTCTATCTGAAACTTAAGGAGATGGGTATCCTCGTAAGATACTTTAATAAGCCTAAGATAAACGAATACTTAAGGATCACTATCGGAACTGATGAAGAGATGGATAGCCTTATTGAGGCAGTCAAGGAGGTAGTATTATGAATCGTTATGCAGCAACAGGCAGAGTAACAAAGGAAACTGATATCAATGTTGAGATCAATCTTGACGGTACAGGTAAGATCGACGTCGATACAGGTGTCGGATTCTTCGATCACATGCTCACGGGATTTGCCCGTCATGGCGGATTCGATCTGATGGTCAAGTGCACAGGAGACTTGGAAGTCGATGCACACCACACAGTTGAAGATATCGGAATCGCTATCGGTCAGACGATCAAGGAAGCTCTCGGTGACAAGAAGGGCATTACAAGATACGGATTTGCTTCAGTTCCTATGGATGAGGCTCTTGCGAACTGTTCACTCGATATCTCCGGAAGAGCTTATCTCGTATTTAGCTGCGATTTCGCTTTCGGAATGTGCGGAACGATGGATACACAGCTTGCAGAGGAATTCTTCAGGGCTGTTGCATTTAATTCCGATATCACACTGCACTTAAGCTGCCCATACGGCACTAACGATCACCACAAGATGGAGGCTCTTTTCAAGGCCTTCGGAAGGGCGTTGAGACAGGCAGTTGCGATCGATCCGAGATTCGAGGATGCGATCCCTTCTACCAAGGGTGTATTGTAAACATTGCTTGAATTTACTCAGAATTCACGGAAAAGCACTCGTTTGATATAGTAAAATGTACTGTATTGAAGCGTGCGAGGTATGATTTTAATGATTAAACGATTCATGTTGGGGTCGGTATCGTCAGTATTGATGTTCAGTGTATTGTTTCCTTCGGCTGTCTATGCCGATGTCGAAAAAGACAATACGATAAGCATCGAACAGCTCATTCAGACGATGCCTGATGAAACTAAGCAGGAAGAAGGCGCGAGAGGATTTGTAGCAAGGATCTACAAGATCGCGCTCGGTCGTGACTACGATGAAGACGGACTTAAGTTCTGGGTAGCACAGCTCGAAGGACAGCAAAGTACGGGCCTTGACGTATTCAAAAGGATCACGGCTTGTCCTGAGTTTACCGACAAGAACTTAAATAACGAACAGTATCTGACGATCCTTTATAAGGTCTTTTTCGACAGGGATCCTGATGAAGAGGGATTCTATTACTGGTTTTACGATCTCGAAGAAGGACTTCTTAGTAAGGACGACGTTCTTAATTCATTCGCGAATTCTGAGGAATGGAAGAAGATCTGCGATGGCTATGGTATCTTGACCGGCGGCCTTGCGATCCCTACTTATCCTGCTGACTATAGCGATCCGATCGACTCTTTTGTCGCTCGTCTTTACAGAGGCTGCCTTGGAAGAGATCCTGATGATGACGGACTTAAGTACTGGTCAGATAACTTAAGGAGCAAGACGATCACAGGTCGTCAGGCTGCTTACGGATTCTTCACGAGCGGAGAGTTCTCAGTTATCGCTTCAGAACTCGACAGCACCAAGCTCGTAGGCCGATTCTATGAAGTATTCCTTAACAGAGTACCTGATACGAGCGGTGAAGCTTTCTGGATAGAGTCCATTGCAGGCAATTCGAAGCCAACAGCGATCCTCTTTAACGGTTTTTCTGATTCACAGGAGTTCTCTGATCTTTGTACTATGTGCGGTATCGATCCTGGCGAATCTATAAGGATCAAGACTGTTACGATCGATGAAGGATACGAGAGATTCAAGAACTATTACCTTAACAGCGGTATCGACATCCTTAACGGAGCTGTCGGCCAGTCGAAGACAACATACAAGTTCTGTAACGTACAGGGCGGCGAGCGTGTCTGGGAAGAGCGTGAGATCCCTGCTGAGGATCTTAAGGCACTTAAGGACTTCGCAGATACATACTTCGATCCGTCATGGACACCTGGCGAGAAGGCTGCTTTCACTCTTTACTGGGTACACCACAACATGGCATACGGCGGCGGCACTTCCAACTACGCAGTATCTGCTCTCGTTAACAGGAGTGGTCAGTGCGCACAGTATAACGGTTGTATGGTTGAGCTCCTTTGCTGGCTCGGTTACGATGCATGCCTCATTCAGGGCGCGAGAGGCAGAAGCGCCCCTGGTGCACAGCATTTCTGGTGCGAGGTCTACATCAACGGTGAGACTTATGGAGTAGTAGTTGGAAATACCAAAGACGGTAACTGGAACTACTTCGTATGTCCTTATTCACAGACCCGTAAGTTTATCGTCTGTGGTCAGGTTATGGGCTAACTTTTTTCTTATCGAAAAAACTCGAGTAAAGATGTATAATCAAGACTCAGTTTTAATATAAACAATTAATCGGAGGGTATGGACAATGCTTATCAAGGATACGGATTTTATCGATTTGCCGGTATTTATCAAAGGAAAGGTCAGAAACGTTTATGATCTCGGCGATTCACTTCTCATGATCGTTACAGACAGGATCTCTGCGTTTGACGTAGTTTTCGACGAACTCATTCCTGATAAGGGCAAGGTATTATCTTCTATCTCTGCATTCTGGTTCGATTTTACAAAGGACATCATCCCTAACCATGTTATAACAACTGATCCTAAGGAATATCCTATGGGTCTCGACAAGTACGAAGAAGAGCTCAAGGGCCGTTCAATGCTCGTTAAGAAGGTTAACATGCTTCCTTGCGAGTGTATCGTAAGAGGTTACCTTGAAGGTTCTGCTCTTAAGGAGTACAAGAAGTCCGGTACAGTTGGCGGCATCAAGATGCCAGAGGGACTCTTGCAGGGTGATAAGCTTCCTGAGCCACTTTTCACACCTTCCACAAAGGCTGATGAAGGACACGATATCAACATTACTTTCGAGCAGCTCATTGACCTCCTCGGTGAGGAAGACGCTACAGCTCTTAAGGATGCAGCTCTTAAGCTCTATACTAATGTTTCCGAGTATGCTCTTACAAAGGGCCTTATCCTCGCAGATACTAAGTTCGAGTTCGGTAAGATCGACGGTAAGCTCGTTGTAGCTGATGAGATGTTCACACCTGACTCTTCACGTTTCTGGGATGCTTCAGACTATCAGCCTGGCAGAGCTCAGAAGAGCTTCGACAAGCAGTACTTGAGAGAATGGCTCGAGACACTCGATTGGGATAAGACATATCCAGCTCCTAAGCTTCCAGATGAGGTTATCGCTAAGACAGCTGAGAAGTATCGCGAGTGCTACAGTAAGCTCACAGGAAAGGAACTTGAATAATAAATGATCGCGATCATCGATTACGGTGCCGGTAACCTTGCTTCAGTTAAGAAGGCTTTCGATCATATAGGTGCGAAGTCAGTAATAACTTCTGACAGAGATACTGTTCTTAATGCTGAAGGTGTCGTACTCCCTGGAGTCGGCGCCATTGGCTTTGCGATGGATAAGCTTAAGGAAGCAGGTATGGACGAAGTCGTTATAACAGTTGCAGAAAAGGGCACACCACTTCTCGGTATCTGCCTTGGAATGCAGATGTTCTTAGACGAGTCCGAAGAGAGTTTCGGCGACGACAATAACGTTAAAGGCCTTGGTCTTATAAGGGGAACAGTTCGTAAGTTCCCATCATCGATCGGTCTAAAGATCCCTCAGATCGGATGGAATGACCTTATCGATGTTAAAGGTTCGCTTCTTTCTGAAGGCGACTACGTTTACTTCGTTCATTCATATTATTGTGACGTCGAGAACGACAGCGATGCGGCTGCTTATACAGACTATGGTATCAAGTACTGCTCCGCGATCGAGAAAGACAATATCTTTGCCTGCCAGTTCCATCCGGAAAAGAGTGGTGAAGCAGGACTTAATATCTTGAGAAAATTCGTAAGGAGAGTCGGACAATGATCTTACTGCCAGCAATAGACCTTCTCGGCGGCAACTGTGTTCGCTTAAGACAGGGTAGATATGATGACGTAACGATATACAGGGATGATCCCCTCGCACAGGCAATGGATTTCGTGGAGGCAGGCTCATCATGGATCCATATCGTTGATCTTGATGCGGCTAAGTCAGGTATCCCGACAAACCACGAGATAATAAAGACTATCGCTTCCAAGACAGGACTTAAGGTCGAGACAGGCGGCGGTATCAGAAATATGGATACACTGAAGCGCTGGATCGAAGATTACGGCGTAACACGTTGTGTTATCGGAACTTCCGCTATCAAGGACCGTAAGTTTACGGAAGAAGCACTGAAGCTCTATGCTGATCATATCGCGATCGGTATCGACGCTCATAACGGTGAGGTCGCAGTTGACGGTTGGACAACAGGCGGCGGTGTAAAGGCTGTTGAGTTCGCTCTTCAGATGAAGGAGATCGGTGCTAAGACGATCATCTTCACGGATATCTCCAGAGACGGAATGCTCACCGGACCGGCGTTCGACAGCACTAAGGAACTCGTCGATAAGACCGGTCTCGATGTTGTTGCATCAGGCGGAATCGGTTCTAATGAAGACGTTATGCACATCAAGGACAGCGGATGTGTCGGCGTCATCATAGGAAAAGCCATCTACGAAGGAAAGGTTGACCTTAAAAAATGTATGCAAAACGTATAATACCGTGTCTTGATATCAAAGACGGCCGAGTTGTAAAGGGCGTTAACTTCGTATCCTTAAGGGATGCGGGTGATCCTGTCGAGTGCGCTAAACAGTACAATCTGTCGGGCGCTGACGAACTCGTTTTCCTTGATATCTCCGCTACTTTGGAAGCAAGAGACACAGTGATCGATATGGTAAACCGTGTTGCTAACGAAGTATTCATTCCGTTTACTGTCGGAGGCGGCATTAGGACTATCGAGAATATTAGAGACATCCTTAACGCAGGTGCTGATAAGATCTCTCTTAACTCAGCAGCAGTTAAGAATCCGGATTTCGTCCGCGAAGCAGCTGAGACATTCGGTTCTCAGTGTGTTGTCGTTGCAATAGACGTTAAGAGAAGAGAAGGACAGGAAGATAAGTTCCCGTCAGGCTGCGAAGTCGTTATCGCTGCAGGCACTAAGCCTACAGGCATCGATGCTCTCTGGTGGGCCAAGGAAGTCGTTCGTCTTGGCGCAGGTGAGATCCTCCTTACGAGCATGGATAAGGACGGCACTAAGAGCGGCTATGATAACGAGATCACAGCCCTTATCGCAGAGAATGTAAGCGTACCTGTTATCGCATCAGGCGGAGCAGGTTCTATGAAGGATTTCAGAGACGGTATCGTTGACGGTAAAGCTGATGCGGTACTCGCAGCAAGTCTTTTCCACTTCGGAGAGATCGCTATAGGAGACCTTAAGGATTATCTCTCTAATGAAGGTATCCCTGTCCGTAAGCTCAAGAGAGAACTTGATCTGTGGCAGAGATTTAAGAAGAATAGTGACGGACTTGTTCCTGCGATCACTACTGATTGCAAGACAGGAGAAGTCCTCATGATGGCATATATGAACTTCGAATCTTTCGAACTTACCTGTCAGACAGGTTATATGCACTATTATTCGAGGTCGCGTAATTCCCTTTGGAAGAAGGGTGAGACATCCGGACACGTTCAGAAAGTTATCGAGTCCAGGATCGACTGTGATCTTGATACGCTCCTTTATTCGGTAGACCAGGAGGGGGCTGCCTGCCACACAGGCAACAGGAGCTGTTTTTATAGAACATTATCAGAGATCTAATGTAAGGAGGAATAAAACATGGATATTATGCAGGAACTTTACAGAGTAATTATGGATCGTAAGGCTAACCCGGTAGAGGGTTCCTACACTAATTACCTCATGGCAAAGGGTACAGAGAAGATCGCTAAGAAGGTCGGTGAGGAAGCTGTAGAGACAGCTATCGCAGCAGCCAAGAAAGATAAGAACGAAGTAGTAGCTGAGCTTGCAGATCTTGAGTATCACATGCTCGTTCTCATGGCTAATATGGGCATCACACTCGATGATCTCTATGGTGAGCTCGAGAGCAGAAGATAAGATATGCTTTTGATAATGATTTTTTGGCGCTCTTTAGGGCGCCTTTTTTTGCCTCGAAATAGTTCTTCTATGTTTTATATGCTTTATTGTATAATCTAAAAAATCATGTAATCTTGAAGATTACTTTGATCTAAGAAAGTGGAATAAAGGAGAACTAAGGGTTATGTTTTCGAGAAAAAGGATTACAAGGACAGTATCATCGTTTCTTATAGTGCTTATGCTCATGGTACTGATACCGTTTATCGATTCCGGTGATGTACTTGCCGGACCGAATAAGAATAAAGCGGTACCTGTAAGTGTTCACGATCGTGTTTATATGGGTGATGTGCATTACAAAACACTTCTATTTCATGCACCCTATACGATGAGGTACAAGTTTTATCTAAGTTTAGGTGAGGAAACCAGAACCGACCTCACCGGCCGTTCGAGCTCAATGGAATTGCAGTTATTTGACAAAGACGGTAAATTGATTGAATGTGTTAATCGTCCTCAGAAAGACGAGATGTCTATGGTTGTCGAACTGCAAGGTGATACCGATTACTATATTTGTGTCGATAAGTATACGGGTGGGGTCGGCTGGGACCCTACGTTTTATTGTGATTACGATTATGAGGTCGTTTTAAGTACTAAATATGAAAGTGATACCGAGTTTAAGAAGGAAATAGGCGGCGTCTATACGCAGTTTCATTCCGACCTCATTCCTGTATATGAAATTATTAATAATTGTGAGATAAAAGCAGATCTTGTTGTAGGCAGTCTTCCTGACGGAATGGAATTGACATATGAGTGGATCGCTGATGAGACTTCAAGTGTAGGTTCCGCAAATACTGCGCTAAATATTTCCAATAGCGCGGTCTATACGTGTTCGATCAAGAGTACTGATGGCAAGTTCAAAGATGATTACAGTTTCAAGGTAGAAAAGATAGATAACTATACTTTTCTCGACGGAAGCGTGGTGAATTACTCCGCATATGCTTTCAGACCCGGAGAGGAACAGACTTTAGTATTTCCGGAAACGCGCTTTGACGGTAAGGGAAACTCAATTTTATACTCTGCTCGTGACACACACACCTTCCAGATTCCCGGAAACAGACATTTCAGATTCTTTGACGGACCTGACTTTACGGTGCCTGAGGAATGGGATAGTACCCTAATATGGGTTGAGATAAGCAGATATAAAAGCAAAGTAAGGAATTATTTTCTGCGCTTTGTTTTTGATGACGGTGATGGTGTAGAAGTAGAGTGTGGAAATACATACCATATAAAAAGGACCGATGATTGGCTTGGAATAATAGCAGATGATGCTAATGCTCCGGGCTTTGAGGGAAATTACAGACAGGTTATCTATAGATTTACGCCTGAGACGAGCGGAATCTACAGATTCAATACTTCAAATGTAGAGGTTGGTTATCCTATCGGTGCGATATTTGATTCAGACCGTAATTTGGTCGCAACTTCTCTCGGTGATTATCTCGAGCAATATAGGGTAAGAAACTATGTTCAGACATTTGATATCAAGGCTGAACTTACTGGAGGTAAGACTTACTACATTGCGATCCCATACACCTATGCAGGCACTGAATGCGATCTCAGCATCTCGAAAATAGCAGATAGTCCATCAACTCCATCTGATCCTTCAAAGCCGTCAACTACAGACGGTGGTTTCGAAGATTTCGTAGAGCGTCTTTATGTAGTAGCTCTTAACAGACCATCCGAAAAGGAAGGTAAAGATTACTGGTGTGAGTTGGTTGGTAACGGTACACTTACAGGTGCAGATTGCGCTCGTTTCTTCCTCACAAGTCCTGAGTTCAAAGGTAGAAACTTGAGCGATGAGGATTTCTTAAAGGTTCTCTACAAGACATTCTTCGATCGTAAAGCAGAGGATGATCCGGATGGTTTTAACTTCTGGATGAACAGTCTTAAGACAGTAGGCAAGGACACAGTTGTAGAAGGCTTTATCAACTCACCTGAGTGGTGCAATATCTGCGCTACATATGGAGTTAAGAGTGGAGCCCCTACAGCTAAGG
>JAGCGE010000240.1 GCA_017649745.1 Clostridiales bacterium
CATTATCTCTATCTGATATATCTTTTAAATGCAGTCGTTCAGTATTATGTTTTCCCTGAGCGAAAAGCACTCTTGAGCGCATTTCAGAAGGATTCAGTCACGAGTATATATCATGCGGTCACGCAGCTTTTCATGTATATCCTTCAGGCTGTATTCGTAGTCTTCTCGAAAGATTATTACCTTTATGCCCTGATGCTTCCGGTTTCTTCATTGATATACAGCATCATCGTCGGACTTAAGGTCGGAAGGATGTATCCGCAGTATAAGGGCAAGGGTAAGATAAGCGGTGAGGAACTTGCCGGTATCAAAAAGCAGACGATCGGCCTTCTTATCCGAAAGATCGCGATGCTCTCTCGAAACTCATTTGATGCATTCTTTGTATCGTTATTTCTGGGTCTTCATATGAGCGCCATCTATGCCAATTACTACTACATAATGGATTCTGTCATCGTGCTTCTGGCAGTCGTTAAGACATCGATGGCGGGCGGTGTCGGTAACTCTGTTGCTATGGAGACGAAGGAGAAGAATCTTGCTGATATGAACAAGATCAACTTCCTTTTTATGTGGCTTTCAGGATGGTGCGGTGTATGTCTTTTGTGCCTGTATAGACCGTTCATGCTTCTCTGGGTTGGAAAAGAGATGACATTGGGATTTGGAATAACAGTTATGTTCGCTCTGTATTTCTATATCCTCAAGATGAGTGATATCAGGACTCTTTATTCTGAGGCAGCGGGCATCTGGTGGCAGGCAATACATATATCGGTGCTTGAAGGTATAACTAATCTAGTTTTGAACATCATTTTGACTTCATTTATGGGGCTTTATGGTATAATACTTGCGACGATGATATCGTATTTGGTGTTTAACTTTGGGGGCGGAGCGTTTATTTTATTTGGGGCATATTTTTCGAATGGAAGATTATCTTCTTACATGTTGTCCCATTTGAAATATCTGATTGTATTCATTATTGCTAGTGCTGTTACATACAGTGCGAGTTATCTGGTTCCCTATGACGGCATCTTAGGACTTCTGATTACAGGTCTTTTATGTCTTGTTATCCCGAATATCGTTTACTTCATTGTTATGAGGAAGGATGAGAACTTTGCACACGGGATCGAGCTGATAAAAAGGCTGGTGAAGCGATGAACATCTCTATTTTTGACTGTACGCTTAGAGACGGCGGGTGTGTTAATGATTTTGAGTTCTCATCTGAACTGATGAGTTCTGTTGAGCAAGCTGTCTTCTTGGGCGGAGCAGAATATGTAGAGCTCGGTTATCTGGACAGTAAGAAGGGAACTTCGTCAGGAACCAGTTGTTTTAGAGATATGGATTCATTTATCCGTACTTTTAATCCTAGATCATCCGATAATAAGTGCACCAGATTCCTTATGATAGATCAGGGTAAATATGATCCTCGTGATCTTCCTGAGAGATCTTCTAATACTTCAGATGGTATCAGGATCTGTTTTCGAAAAGACAAGACAGCGGAGGCGTTAGAGACGGCTTCGATCATCGTCTCCAAAGGATACGAACTATTTATCCAGCCTATGATCGTTACCAGATATTCTGATGAAGAATTAGCTGAATTGATCAGGCTTTTCGAAGAGAAGGTGCCTGAATACGGAGCATTCTATATAGTTGACAGTTTCGGCGAACTTGATGAAGCCGATGTTTGTTCAAAGGTTTTATTGTCTGATAAGCATATCGGATCAGGTAAGAAGATCGGTATCCACACACATAACAGCAGAGGTCTTTGTTTTGAGCACGCCAGGAAGGTATCGAAGCTTTCTCTTTCTCATGATCTCATCATCGATTCGACATTAAGAGGAATGGGTAAGGGTGCAGGTAATCTTCCGACAGAAGATATCGCAAGATACCTTTGTGATGAATTCAATATGGGATATAAAACGGATGTCTTTATTAAGACGTCTGATCGATATATAGCTCCTTATCAGGAGATGTTCGATTGGAGAGATTCAGAGGAATACAGGCTCAGTGCCAAGTACAGTGTCTCTCCGACCTATATCAAGATGATATGCGAGAGATACGAGACTGATATGGACATTCTAGAGCAGATCATAGCAGCAATACCTTCTGATAAGAAAGACTCATTCGATTCGGCTTTTGCCGGTGATCTTTGTGACAGATTCTTCTCTCTTCGGAGGGTTGAATAATGGATCTTCTTGATGCAAGAGGTTATGAACTTAAGCTGACCCATGAAGGTCAAGGCGAAGTCAAGATACTTTATCTGGGACCGGATATTCCTGATCACCCGGAAGAGAGTTATGAAGAAGATCAATATGTAAAGAGTCACATACACGATGTGACTTTTGAAGGAGATTATAAGGTTAATCTTAAGGACAGCGGTATTAGAAAGACGGGTCTTAGGATAAGAGCCGAGATCCCTAAAGATACACAACTTAAACTTAATATCTGTAATGACCTTAAATATGACATAAGCTCAGCTGACGGTCATATTGATGAGCTTTATGATGTGGCTGATATCCTTTTGGAAGAGAAGGCTTATCTTAAAAAGATCCAGGGAATACTCTATTCAACGATCAAGGAGATAGACAGGATCTGTCAGAAGAATGGGATAAACTATTATCTGGTGTTCGGAGGCCTTTTGGGATCTCTTCGTTATAACGAGATGATCCCTTGGGATGATGATGCAGATGTTGCCATGACAAGAGAAGATTATGAGAGATTCAGGGAAGCGGCAGCTCGCGAGATGTCCGATGACTGGATGGTGGTAGACTGCTCAGAGATCGGCCAGGACGTATTCCTGGATTTCATGTGCAGGGTGGTCTACAAGAAAGAACGTATCCCTTGCAATATCTTTCGAAAAGCAGGTGACCGTTGCAGGAAAGAAGTATCTGAAGGTATATCAGTTGATATATTCATCCTGGACAATGCATCAGATAAGATGTGGCAGCACAAGCTTCAGATGTTCATGGTAAGGACTGTATACGGGCTTTCTATGGGCCATAGAGCATATATAGATAAAGATGAATATAAGATAAGAGACAGAAAGACTAGAATTGCAGTTAAGATCCTTCCGAGGTTAGGAAAGTTATTCAGAACGAAATCGCTTTTCAAGATGCATGACAGGATCTGTACCAAGTATAATAAAAAGGATACGAAGGCATACTTTATGTCTAACGGATTTCTTCCTTTTATCCATACGAGATATGAGAAAGAATGGTTTGCGCCCGGTAAGAGAGTTACATTCGGACCACTTGAAGTAACTGCTCCCGTTATGACTGAGGCATACCTTAAAAGAGCTTATTACGATTACTTCCACTTCGTTCCGATGGAGAAGAGGAAGTCTCTTCACAGCGCTGATGCTGACGGGGTGTTCTGATGAAAGTATCTGTAGTAATACCTGTCTATAATGTCGGAGGCTATATCGAGGACGCAATAAAGAGCGTTCTTGCTCAGACGTATAAAGATATAGAGATCCTTGTGATCGACGACAGAGGAACCGATGATTCGATAGAGAAGGTAAGATCTCTTATGGCTGATAATCCGAACATCAGGGTCATAACCAATCCGTCGAATCTTGGTCTTGCAGCTTCAAGAAATGAAGGACTTAAAGAAGCAGCCGGAGATTATATCTATTTCCTGGACGGAGATGATATGATCGTTCCTGATGCGCTGGAAAGACTATTAAGCATAGCCGAAAAAGATGATACAGATGCTATCGTTTTCGAGGCTGATTTTATATATGAGAATGAGGAACTTAAGGAGAAGTTCCAGAGTAATCCTTCAAAGTTTAAAAAGAACTACGAAGGGATATACGAAGGACACGATCTGTTTGCTGAGTGGATGGATCTGTGGGATTGGATGCCTTCGCAGCCAAGATATTTCTATAAGCGCAGTTTCCTCATTGAGAATGACATTAGATATATCGACGGAATGCTTCATGAAGATGAGATATTCACCTTTGATGCCCTTATGAATGCCAAGAGGATCAGGGTAATTAACGAGCCGCTTTTTATACGTCGCTTCAGGGCAGATTCCATTATGACAGGATCAGTCAGTAAGCGTAATGTTGACGGCTGTTTGAGGATCCTTGAAAGAGTCCGTAACGAGAAAGATAATACATCTGATAAAAGACTTCGTGATGCATATGATTTCTATTCAGGAAAGATCGCTGCTAATGCCCGTGGCAAGATAAAAGCGGTTGAGGATTATACGCCTGAAGTATCAGTCATCATCCCTGTATATAATGTTGAGCCTTATCTTAACGAATGCATTGAAAGCGTTATAAGGCAAACGATGAATGACATTGAGATAATCGTGGTCGACGATGGTTCAACGGATGATTCTCTTAAGATACTTGAAGATATAGCTATAACTGAACCAAGGTTAAGCATCTACAAACACGAGAGGAATCTTGGACAGTCTGCAGCCCGTAATACCGGTCTTATGAATTCCAAAGGCAGATATGCCTATTTCCTTGATGCCGACGATCTTATTCTTCCTGAGACACTTAAAGAATTAAGCTTGATCGCTGATGAGAACGATTCTGATGTGGTCGCTTTCGGACATAAGCAGTTTACGAATGATCCGAAATTTGTTGATGTTGCATCAGGAGTTCTTTTCTCGTATGAAGGGATGGAAGGAACGGGAAGCGGCAAGGATATCTTCAGTAAATGTGTGATGAATGAGAATCTTTCACCGAGCGTTCCTACTTACTTTATCCGTAAGAGTTTTATTGATTCAGAAGGTCTTTCGTTTATCGAAGGAATAATACATGAAGATATCGCTTACATTTATCAGATGATGACGAGATCTTCTGTTACGACTTTGCTCTCGAAAGCTTATTTCCTTCGAAGGATCAGAGGCGGTTCTACAGTCACATCAGTTCCTGACAGAAAAAAGTTCGAGGGATATATCAGAAGTTTCCTGATCTCATATGAGCTTGACGGTGATACTGATGAGCCGGCTATCCTTAAGTGGAGAAGAGATGTTTTCGGCAGGATCAGGCAGCTATATCTGGAGTCGGGAAATGATGTCATAGGAGAATCTTCAGAAGCTGCTAGCGAAAGTGTCAGAAGAGTTTTCGATATGCTAAAGCTTATTAGTCCTTCCGAAAAGGAACTTGTATCGATATTGCCACAGGACTTTATCGAGAAGGTCAAGGGAGGATCAGTATATATCTGTTCCGAGGGACAGTACGCCAACAGGATGATCGATCTTGCGACAGCTTTGGATGTTGCGATAAAGGGTATGATAGTTTTCGAAAAGGATAGGAATGCACTTCGTGGTATCCCTGTTATTACAGCTGATGAGATAACTGATAAGGACATTCCGGTGATCTTATCTGTGTCGCATTTTAACAAGGAAAGATACAGGAAATTATTAGATGAGATCGGAATGAGAGAAGTGCTCGATATAGGGGAAGGTTTTTGAATATGAGTATAGAAGTCAGTTCGCTGAATGATATTAAAAATGCTATCAAAGCTGATGATGTAAAAGCAGTAAGTTTCGATATTTTCGGAACACTTCTTTTGCGTCCGTTAAGACGTGAAAATGAAGTCTATTTTCTTCTTGGAAAAAAGTATCGTGAACTGACGGGAAGCAGGAGCGATTTTAGAGCGATAAGGATCGAAGCAGATGCCATCCTTCGCAGAAGGATCATTTCCGGAAAGATCGATAAAGAAGACGTTACGCTAAGTGAGATCTACGATGTCCTAAGCGAAGAGATGGGCGTTGATCGTTTTGTAGCTGATAAGCTTCTTGAAACTGAGAGTGAGCTTGAGATAAAGCTTGCAACGGCGCGCAAAAGCGGCAAGATGCTCATTGAAGAAGCAATATCATCAGGGAAGAAGACAGTTCTTACAAGCGATATGTATCTTCCATCTGATACGATCAGGAAGATGCTTAAGAAAAGCGGTATAGATACTGACTTAGAGATATTCGTTTCTGCTGATGTCGGACTTCGTAAGATAACAGGTAATCTCTACTCATATGTATCTGATAAGATCGGGGTTGAACCATCATCAATAATCCATATCGGCGATAATCTTCAAAGTGATATCGGTGATGCGGAAAAAGTTGGATTTAAGACGATATACTTTCCGTCGACAGAAAGTATCTTTGAGTTGCATGGATGCCTTGTTCCTGAACAGACTTTCTGTAGTACTTCGATCGATCTTGAAAAAGCCAGATCTACTATCGCACTTGGCTCTTGTGAGCAGATGACTGCTAACATGTATTTTGATGATCCGTTCAGACAGTTTAATGATGGATCATCGTATAATGCCGATCCATATCTTGTAGGATATGGCGCTCTTGGAATAGAAGTACTTACTCTTGCCAGATGGCTTTCCTGTAAGGCCAAGGAAGACGGCCTAAGAAAGATGATATTCCTGAGCCGCGACGGATATCTTCCGAAACTAGTGTATGATATGCTCCGCTATATTGAACCGGATCTTCCGCCTTCAGGTTATCTTCATGCATCAAGATTGTCGCTACTTCCAGCGATGTTTTCTTGTGCAACCGATCTGTTTACGCTGCCGATCGATCCACAATATCATACGCTTAGAAGCGTCTTTGAACTGCTGTCATTTTGCTGTCGTGATGGTGTCGCATTATCAGATGTTATGCCTGGATATGATGCTGACAGGAAGCTTGACAGGGGAGGGTTAACGGAGTTTATATCAGCTTTCATCAACTGCGCTTATGATGATCGAAAACATGAATCTTCAATCGGAACGATCAGATCATATATGCTTGAAAACGGTATCGAAGATGATATCGGAATTTTTGATATGGGCTACAGCGGAAGAAATATCGCTGCGATAGTTACTGCAACTGGTAAGCATCCAAAGGCTTATTATTTTCATAAAGATCCTGCACAGTGCTTCATGTATGAGCAGATGTCAGATATCAAGATCGACTCTTTTATCGATATGAGTCTTCAGATGGAATCGACACTAAGAGAGTATTCCTATCTTGAGGCAGCTCCGTCGTGTATAGGCTATACGAATGATCTTGATCCGATATTTGATGAAGGTCCAGCCGAAGGTTATTCTAACACTGCTAATATGATGCAGAAAGGTGCGCTTGATTTTGTAAGAGATTTCCTTGGGTATTTCGCGGACCTTCTCGATGTTATAAATATCAGGAACAGCGAA
>JAGCGE010000241.1 GCA_017649745.1 Clostridiales bacterium
ACCGCAAAACTCAATAACCAAACTTTCTGTCCATTCCTTACAATAAAGTCCTTAGGTTCTACCAGTTCTACTGGTCCATCCTTTCTCCACTCCCAAAACAGTTTGCGGAAAATATGATTCTTAGGATCCTGTCCCCAATAAGCTAATAACTCATCGAAACTGGCATATCCGTCCGTACCCCCGTTGCCTCGTACTCTGTTACCAAACATTGTGTTAAATTCGGCTAATCCTGCCTGAATCTTGTCTGGTGTAGACACAAAAGCGAAATCCGGAATATCATTAATGCTACATTCATATGGCATGATGCTTACCAATACCTCATTAGAATCAGTCATTGGTTTTTCCGGAATCCTAGGTAGAACAGATTGTTCCAAGGATTTGTTGTAAAGATCGGCCTCTTTCTTCTTTCCGACCTCTTCTTTTATGACGTCTCTGTAGCCGTTTAAAACATTCGTCATGGCTACTGTACCACCAGCGGTCAGTTTAATCGCTTCCTGAGAGGTCTTATAGCAGGTCATTACACCTACTTCGGTAGCCCCAAGAGCACCTACCACAGGAATATAATAAGGAAAACCGATCTTAATTTTTTCTCCTGTAGTGAGTTCTCGTCCAAGAGTTTCCTCTTCTCTACGTATGGCACGGCATGCTAATGCTGTACTGACAGCTGCAGAGATGGTTGTTGCTCCGATTCCTACGCCTAATAGGATATGCATAGTTAAGGATTTCATTCGCTATCACCTTCTTCAGTAACGATACTAAGTACATATTTAAATGGAAACATAGCAACTGGTGTCATACTACTATTTGAGTTTTCCACAAAAAAGGTAACGGTTGCATTATCATCAGATACCACAAATAAATCAGCTTTTACATAGTCAACATTAATACAACTACCATCTCTAGGATCTAAACATTCAACACGATACGTTCTCATTTGGTCTCCTCCTCGTAATGTATTGGTGTGTGGGATACATCTCTAGCTGGTGTAGAAATACACTCCTCACACGGCTCATCTTGTTCGTTCGTACCCTTGTGCTTGCATGTCTTGCACTTCTCGAACTCAACAAGCTTCTTGAACCCCTTGGTCATCTAACGTCACCTCCTTTACCATCATCTTAGGCTTAAATACCTCTTTCATAGTATTGTATACCATCATAGCGAGAGCGTAGTCTACAGCAAAGCCACAGACCCAAATAACCATTGCGCCTGCGGGACCCGATGCTACGGCCATTGCTACTTTAATCCACTGCCATACAATTACTTCAGTAGCAAGTGCGCAAGCAAGAGCCTTACCTTCGCCAATACAAGTGTCTCTCAGCATAGCGTATTCCGCTTCTCCGATATACTGCTTAAATTTCTCAGCAGTCATCTTAACACTCACGCTAGCACCGTTAGGCAAAATAATATCAGTACCCTGAATAAACAGCGTAGCAAACAGATTAATAGCATCGGAATCGGTACCTGTCCAATTCTTAGTCATCTCATTGAACCACTTTTCGGTTTCACGCTCTACGAATTCGTTCTCTTCTTCTGATAACACAACATAATACTTTTTCATGTATTTTCCTCCTTAGCTTTAAGTGCGATCTCCTCATCAATATCATTTTTGGCTTCTGACTCGGTATCAGCAGTCCACCAGATTTCCCATTTTCCGTTCTGGTATTTGCCAATCTCATAGCAGTTCTTATATGCATTATACCGGTAGTAGTAGCCTTTGTATTCTGTTAATCGATATCTTGGTCTCCAATTCATTTTTTAGGTACCTCCCTTTTACCTGCCCAGCGAAGTAAGAATATGATAGTGCTCACATCGCCTGCTAACCATCCTAACAGGAATATAATAATCTTATTCATCATTTAAATGCCTCCTTAAATGGATCTTTTTCTTTATGTTCTTCCTGAATCTTATCGATCAAGGTTTGGATCTTATCATGACACGAGCTACATACCTCGCTTATATTAGGTTCGCTTCCGATTCCGAATTTACCGGTGAAATGCTGCCATCCGTATTTGGTATACATATAACCTTTGAGCGTCTCGTCATATAACAATTTTGCTCCACAAATATCACATTTTCCACTAATAGTACTCATTTTGTATTCCTCCTTTAATTTTACCATAAATACGCTATTTGACCGCTCTCTATTTTACCTTTACCTGTTACAGCACCATTATTCCAGTTGTCAATTGCTGTTTCCTTATTAGACATAAGTATAAGTTGTAATAAGTAACGATCGTCCGCAATAGAACGCTCTCCGTGTGTACAAAAATATCCATAATAACCAAATAGTTTTACCTTTTTAGGTTTTCTACCACAAGTACTACATCTCTTTATTTTCATTTTGTATTCCTCCTTAAAATTCAAAAAGATAAGGAGACCAGATATAATCCAGTCTCCCTGTTCTGATACTACTTAAGAAGTTTTCTGCTTCCAGATCCTTGAGAGATATCCCTTTGTGATATGCCTCTATTATTTGCCCAGATCGTCAGTCCTACACCTAACAAGCATCCTCCAATTGCAGCTCCAAGCGCCCACAAGCCTTTCCTGTTTTCAACAGTGATGCTATTCTTGCCTCTCTGTTCTTCCAGGATAAGAGCATGTTGAGCCCTTTGCTCCTCCAATTCGAGATCCGCTTTCTTCTTGGCTTCGATCTCAGCCAATCTAAGCTCATGTTCAAGGCGAGCTATCTCTAACTTTACCTCTCTCAATTCTTCTTCTTTGGTCATTTTATCACCTCCTATTCAGTATCTATTACGTAGTTAGATTCTCGTGCGAATCGTTATTACTAACTCTTCGTACCATAGTTTCAGGTATCTTTTCCATATACATACCCGATTCTAGTTTCTCGAAATTTAAAGCATCTTCTATATGCGTTGTGTGTCGGCATTCGTATGGGCCTTGATGAAATTTGCATAAATATGCGACTTTGGGTTTTTGTACTTTTTCTTTTAAAGCTTCATGTGCCTTACGCATAGCCCACATACCAGGAGAAGCTAATAAATTTTTACAGGTTTTCCTAGGAAGTACAATTTCCAATTCATCCAGTATTTTTAAAGCTTCTTCATCGGTCATGTTCATCAAACGTTTCACATGTTCCTCATATGGTTCTTTATTCATCTTTCACCTCCACATCAGGATCTTCGAAATATAATTCTAGATGTTCCGATCTGTGCTGCAATGCTTCTGCCGTTTTTGCTAGAATATGTTTAAGCATATCAACATCAGTTGTATACAAATTTCGAAGCACCTCATCTAATCCTTCTACAATAACGCATACTGTAAGATCCTCGACCTGATCCATTGCCTGTTCTGCGGTTATTTCGCCATATGCCGCCTGCTGAACAATAGCCGATATCTCAAACTGTGCTTTACCAGCCATGTATTTCGGATCAAATTTATCATTTTCCATAATTTATTCCTCCTTAAAATTCAAAAAGATAAGGAGACCAGATATAATCCAGTCTCCCTGTTCTTACTTCTCACCTACAATTTTGTCTCTTATCTTTGCTAAAAGACATACCATCCAATACACAAAGATCAACGCCAGTAAGCCTGCTACTGGTCCGTACCAGATCAGCATCAGTCCTCCAAGCAATACACTTGTTATCGTTGCAATAATCCATTTAGCCATAATATAATCCTCCTTAAATATATAGGTTATTCTATAAAGAGAACTATTTTTCACGCGAAAAAAAGATAAGGAGACCAGATTTCTCCAGTCTCCTATTCGCGTTACTCATCCCCTAACAGTACATAAGGTTCACTTCCGTCATCGTATTCTTCCTCAAGATGGTCCAATCTTTCATTCAAATCGGACATCGCGTCAAGCATCGCATCAAGCCGTGCGTTTTGCTCTCGTCTATCTCTACGAGCATCAATCATACGTCTGATACAATCAAACACGTCTCCTACATTCTTAATTGCCCAAATGATCAAAAATACCAACATTTTTTAATCCTCCTTAAATATATAGGTTATCTATAAAGAGAACTATTTTTCACGCGAAAAAAAAAAATAAAGAGGGCGGATTACTCCGCGCCTCCTTTTAAAATATATATAAATGCCAATAGGGACATTATGTATATTGGTATAACAATACATAAGCTAATAACAGCAATAAGTTTTATTTTAAAATATACACTTAAGATAGTTAACGCACTGCCACTAAATGTAATCCAATTAATAATATCTCTTGCTTTGTCACTAGTTAAACGTTTTATAACCTTAAACATAATTGTATCCTCCTTATAGTTATTCTATAAAGAGAACTATTTTCTACGCGAAATTAATGCCCGTGATAATTCTGTGGATTTTCAAGATACTTTTCATATTCTTTAAGAGCCTTAGCTTGATCCCATTCAGCAGGTTGATATCTTTCAAGAAATTCCATATCCCATTTATCTTCGTTTTTTGCTTTGTTTATTTTTTCCGATTTAGATGCAGTTTTAGGCTCATTTTTTGGGTTTTCATTTGAACTTGCTTTCTTTTTCTTATTTTTATTATACTTAATAGCAGCCGCGGTAGCACCAATTAATCCGAATCTACCGCCACGTTTAATAGCTTCTTCCAAACCCGGATCAACTTGCCTTTTCTTCTTTTTCTTTGTCTTAAGTCTACTACCAGTAGATTTAGAATCATCCAATGGATACGGCGGGCCGTGCTTAACACCCCACTTCTGTCCATCAATACCATGATGCATCAGATCATTCTTATGGCGAATCTCCATCGCCCTATATTGTGCTGGATTCATTCGTCCGTACCTCCTTCCGGGCCACTAGTTGTCTCAGGCATACCAACGGCCAATGACTTGATGATAGAATATGCACCAGCAACGAGAGAGACAGAAGCCATCAGTTTCCAATTAACATCACTGATACACATACCAACTGTAAGAAAACTACCAGCTGCTTGAGCCATTGTGTGCAACGCTCTCTTACCAGCAGCAATCCACCATTCTTTATTTAACTCTTTCATCTCTTTCGTACCTCCAATCTTGAAACTTCATCCATGATCTTTTTAGCGGATCCATTTCCGCCCATCTTTGCATATGGTTGGTACAGGTAATCGTGGAGATTCTCATACTCATCTGCATAAATATAACCACGCTCGATATACTGCAAACCTAAGTAGCATATTCTGTCGTGCCCTAACCCAATTAACATTTGCGTTTTAACACTCCTGTTATCGAGAATCCTAGCCACGATTGCCCATACACCCGATGATGCAAGGACAGAGCATACAATTGTGACAACTGCCTCTGTCATACATATCACCTCACCACTTACAAATGGCACCAAGCGAAGTAAGAGTCTTCCTTCCAGCGATGCCATCCCATTCGGATTTGTCTTTCGGCCATACAGTCTTCTGATAAGCAATAACAGCTTTCTCAGTAGCTCCACCGAATTTACCGTCAATACCTGCGCTACCACAAGAGAATCCTCTCTCAATAAGTCTACGCTGGAGTTCCTTTACGTCTTCTCCAGTGCATCCCTTGCGAAGCACACGAGTAACAACCCATACCGCTTCAATATCCATAACAAACATCTGCGGTCTACCATAGCAGTTCCATTTGTTAGCCGTAAGACTACGCTTTACTACACCGGCATCTCTACCCTGTGCCTCAATAACATGCAAGTTTTCATCAACAATATAACCTACATGTGTCTTCTTACCTGTAGAATCCTGCTTAAATACCCAGTCTCCTCTCCTAAGCTGAGACTTAGTAATAGGTTTACACAGATCTTTGTACATTCTATCAGCGGTCATATCAATAATCGCCATGTGCATCATGAGCCAATACATACCAAGACCAGAACAATCAAATGCTCTGAGAACCTTGCCGTATCCGGCATCTACCTGCTTGTGCCAATTCTTGATAGCACGATTAGCATTTACCTCAGATGTTTCCATCTTGCGAATCCATGCATCACTGATAACATTGTATCCCTGGCCCTGTGCGGCCCATACATAAATAGAATGATTCCTTACCTGTTCCTCCAGATAAGAAATATAATCGTTTAAACACAACTGAATCATATTATCACCTCCTTAAGTATATGTGTAAAATAGTGTAATTGCGTACGTACCATCGGCAGCAAGACTGCTAGTAACACCATTACGAATGTAAACGTTAATATAATTAGTGGATAATTGAACGGACGCAAAACAGTTTCCAGCACCAGCAGATGATGCATATCTTACAACACACATTGCGTCTATCAAGGTACGACCTGTAATACCCATGGTTTCAAAGGTTACCTGACCAACACCACTTGCAATCGTTACGGTCGTACTAAGCATTTTCATATACGTCGGCACTTTCTCTTCCAATGTATTTACAGCGGTATCAAGAGCAGTTACTGACGACTGAATAGCAGAAACATCACCTTGTACATCTTCAACAGTAGTTTCCAATGTGCCCACTCGGTCTGTTAAATCCTCAACACTACCTTCTGGTTTATTCTCTTTCCAGACATCATCAATCTTACCATATACTTTTGATATCTCATCATCAGAAATATAATAGTAAATATCACCGTTCTTACCTAATTCTGCATCTGGTATTGTAGTTCCACTATATACTCTAGTGAATGTACTATTTACATATGTCTGAGACGCCCAACGTTTCCAAATAGTCCACATGGTATTAACATACATACGTGTGTAAATATAAGTACCATCTACTGTGATAGCAACCTGCATAACTGCTGTTCCCGTATCATCAATGCTACATACAATAATTACATAGTTACTATTGGAAGGTATGTTATCAGCAGTACTAGGAACATAATAAATTCCTGTTGACTTAAGAGTATCAGGATCTGATTGTGCAGCACCGCCGGTTGCATTAAGCTTTTCCTGTTTAGAAGCTACAGAAATAGCTAATGTAGCGAGATCAGATTCCTCAGCTACTTCCACTTTATTCCAAGCGGAATCATATCCATATACTGGCATTTAACCACCTCCTTAAGTGAAATTGAGACCAGCAACATAGAAATATTTTTCACTTCCTATACTTGTCGGTGTTACTAATAACGGCGGACGATATGTATTATACTCTGTAACTTTTGCGTAATATTTTTCACCTATAAGGCTGACGATAGGTTTTACAAACAATTGCTGACCAAATTGGGTTTCTGTAGAATTAGAATGACATGTCATATAAATAATGGCATCAAAATCAAAAAATGTTTTTTCAGCTGGTGGAGTTGGAGTTACATAAGAGTTAGCTATCGCTTTTCTTTCATAAATGGTTGTTTTGGTAAACGGCCCCGTAAACTTCATTCCATATACTTCATAAATATTTACATTTCTATAATTTGTTCTAGTCCAAACAAGTCCATTTTGACTATAGCAACAATACTGATTACTACTAGGATAACCACCCATAGCATTAAAGTTTATCGTATTACTTGAATAAGTAAAAGCACTATCTATTCCATCTGGTATACAATATTGGTCTTCATATTGTGGACTATAAGCAGTCGCCTTTAACTTAACTCTAAGCATATCATAATTATGATAGTCTTTTGTAAAAGTTATTGTACCAGATCCATCTGTGTTATCAACTATCTTTTCTTCTACAAATTCAGGAACGACCATTCCACCACCTCCTCCGGATGGAATAGCTAAGATCCTAGTTGGCATATCTTCAGTAAGAATAGGTTCTGAAGTTCCATCTTTTACTCGTATAGCATTTGCAATACCAGTAAGAGTTGTATCCTGAATAATATAATTAGCCATTAGAACGACCTCCCTTCAGCAGCCAAAGGAGCTTTAACTGCTTTAAGGATTCTTGTTGTAACAACAGTTCCTACTGCTAATTCACTTGTAAATGTAATAAGGTCACCCGCGGAATTAATTGTGTATTCGTTGGAGTTTTGCATGATACCATTAACTATTACAAATATAACATCGTTTAATGAATTGTAATCAGCAAGGGCCACGTCCGTACCAGCGGATGCCATAGTTGTATCAACCACAATCTCGTTAAGACTCATTGACACCGTCAATTCCTCTGTTAATTCACGAAGAAATGCTGCTACATCTGCTTTTGTCTGCTCAAAGTAGTTAGAATATAATTGATCCCATTGTGTAAACAGCTCCTGCGTGCTTAATGTCTGAATCAAACTAGCACAAAATGGAGTTTCGATACCTCGTCTGTCAAATATAACACTATCATCGAGAGACGTAGCAAATGATCCTACAACGATATTAGCAATGCGGTATTCCTTAATAGAACCTGTAGATACTAATTCTGGTGGGACAGGCTCCGCAGCAGGAGTTCCCGTTCTGTAGATAACTCGTCCCATACGAAGATTATTATTAATTTCAATTATAATACTATCAATTCTTGTGTATTCGCTATCGTTTTGTTCAACTGTAATAGCTTGGCCCTGTGTTAATCTAAACCATTTAGACCAAAATATACCTTCTCCGGCTCTTATAGTAATTTCCAAATCTTCGCCATTAGCGCTAACTTTGAAATCACCTCTTTCAGTACCTTCCGTTGTAGGAAAGATACCGTCACTAATCAAACGGACATAAGGATTGCTCATTGTTTCTGCCGAATATACTCTATCATATACTCCCGGAGCAATCTCTTGAGCATTAAAGAAACCACAATCAATATAATCTTGATTTACATATGTGTCTGCCATATTACTCCTCCTCCGGTATAGCTTCGATTACATCAGAATATAATGACCAAACATTTGCTTCCTTGTATGCAGTAACACTAGTTTCTGGTACATAAATTCGATGTGGATTTAACTGAGTATACGTATTCCAAAACCTATTAGCAAGTGTTGGCGGTTCGACTGCTTCACAATAAATGTCTAATTGCTGAAACATAGTAGTAACCATGTCAAAGAAAATAGCACTACCGATATACGTGCAATCCGGTCCTATATGAAATTCTATATACCCACTTGGTAGATTTCTAGTCATATATCGAAATGCACGATCGCCCATTGTTTTTATTTTTGGCAATAATATTTTATCAAATCGCTTTGACAAATTTGAATAATAGGTACCGAATCCTTGATATTCAATAGTTTCACATACTGGTAAATTTAGTACTTTTTCGCCATTACTTGTTTCTATAAAAAACTTGGAATAATTTTGATAAAATCCATTTTCTCTTACAGTTTTTAAATGTGAGAAATCTCCTGTAAAAGTAAAATCTGGCGGATTTGAACTATAAATTCCAGATGCAAATCCATTTACACCAATTTCTTCTAACGTAGAAAGATCAATAACTCCAGTCAAATAATGAAGATCTTCAAGTGCATGATCTCCAATATATTTTATATTAGGAATAGAAAGCGATGTTATTGAACTAGACTTAAATGCATATTCGTAAAAATGAGTACATACAGGAAGAATAACATTATTAATTTCCGTATTGTTTTCAAAAGCATGTGCTTTAACTGATGTAAGATTATAGGATATAAGATCAAATCCTTGTCCTTCCAAGAACTTTCTCCAGTTATCATCAGTTACTTGGAAACTAACCCAAGCATCATTTAACTTAATATAACTGCCAGTTATTACAGGACCATTACCAAGATCTTGTACTCTAAAATATAAGTCTTTGTTATTACCAATAGAAGACGATGGTACATCAGAACCATATAGATTCCTAGGAATCATAGGACTACTACCAGCGTCTGAATTGGCTTTCTCAGCTAAAGCACCAACTGTAATGCCAACTGTTTGTCTAGAGGACCCATCTGTATGGGTAGCCACGACACGATCTTCCAAATTAACATCCTCTGGATTGTCTAAGATAGGAAAATCTTTGATTTTTATCAAATCATTAGCCATATTATCCTCCTTTTAGATTTAGCCATTCTCCTTCGTATTTGAAATACACATCGGATACGGCCTTAGTTTGCGGGACATATTTAAAATATAAGTCCCCGTTCGTACCAAGATTGGCACTAGGATCGTTTAGACCATAAAGGCGACTATGGCCCATAGCAGAAAGAGCTGCTAAAATAAGGCCATTAGAGAACGCCTCCATGGTCATACTTGTAGAGGCTCTAGTGTTCGAATCGAACAGGTGAGATACCACAAGACGATCTTCATTATTAATGTCAATACCAGTTGTTATGATAGGAAGATCTTTTAATTCAATGATCTGAATAGCCATAAATATAATCCTCCTACATAATAATAAAGTCACCGTCATCGGTGCATAAGTATACCGCATCCACAGCATCACTTCCGCAATATATAATTACATCTTCTACTTCTTTCGATTTAGCATCGCTAAGAGATACGTCTAGATGATAACCACTGGGATCAACGGTCTCATTTACGTCGGTTACTTGCACAGCTGATTTAATACCATACTTGTTGTAAATACCGACATAATCACCAATAATATAATCCCGTTTATAGTGGAAAGTAGAATTCGGATCGATTTCCGCAGAGAAAGAACAGTCCAATGTTCCTTCCTGATACTTCTCATATCCTTTTTGAATCATCATAGCACTATATAATACGGATTGTGCTTGTGCGGTTGGATTAGAATCGTAATTACCATTCTCATCTCGCTTAGGCGGATCATTGATGATATCAACCTTAAATACGGCAATATCACAATTCTCAATATAGAAATTTGTGATGCCAGTTTGCCCATCGACATCTATATACCATAAATACTTTGTTGACGGGAATGCTGCTTTTAACGCTGTAAACTGAGCCATATCTTGGATTGGTATCTTAAACAGACCCATACGATAATACCAACGATCAACTGTTTTTCCATCTTCCACGATTGTGAAATGTACGGTTGTGGCTCCGTTTTTAGGATCTGTAGGAAATTCATATACCGCCTTTTTAGGTGGATATTCCTTAAGCAATTCTTGCCATTCAACTATATGCGATAAAGAATTAGCATCTAAGAACTCCTCGTTTCTATCTAATCCTGTAGCCATACTACCAACGGACTGATAATAACGAGCCCCTGTAAGATCATCTTTTTCTCCTCCAACGAGAATTAGATTAGACCCTCTTACAAATTCAGATGAGAAGTTAGTTTGAACAACATTATCCATCTTCTGGTCAAATATAACATATGCTGATCGATTAGATGGTCTGAAAATGTTGAGAACAAAGTGAACTACCTGGTTGTCTTCTTCCAAAACCATTTCCATCGCATATCTATACGTTTCTAGGAGCTGCTTAATCAGATCTCCAATAGCATTATTCTCAGAAGAATATTGAAGACCTTCATTACCTATTTGTCCAATGAATCGTAATTGAATTAAACTGGTTCCATCCGTCGCTAAAATTCGTCTAGCTTCATTTGGTGCATTTACACTAAAATTTTCACTAATCAACTTTGTAATTAACGTCGTAACAGTACCAGAATGCATAAAATTGCTAAATATAATACGCTTATTAAGGAATAGCAATGTAATATCAGATGCTTTAACATATAAAATATCGGCTCCTTCTGAGTTTTCTCTTAATTCAGTATAAAGAATCTGACAAACCATTTCATCGTCATTTCTAACAATATAATGATTTCGTTGAATAAAACTGAGATCATGATCATCGACCGGAATCTCTATCTCGCATTCTCCGTCACCATACATCGTTTTGTGCCAATTGAGAGATGAATAGAAATCCACAACGGCAACTTGTCTAAACTCTGTATTTAATATAACTAAGTTGATTGTGCGTTCCATAGTTAAATCCCCCAATATGCTCTAGTATATGCTATTCTAATATTATAGACAGTTGTTGATTGAGCACCATTTACTTCTATAACAAAACTATTTCTACCCTGCTCTAGCGAAACCCACTCGGACTCGTACAATTTATAATAATTAAGATAATTGTACTCTACGTTGGCCCTAGTAAGAATTACTGACTTTTCTTTTACTTTGGTATTAATAGTTAACACGTCTCCCGGTTGAAAAATCGAACCGACGCCTTCGAATAACATATATGTTCCTATATTGTAATTTATAATTTTCAATTTACTAGCAGCCTGTTTAAATGTGAATGTAAATATAAGTCCTTCGTTTTCTGTACCATCGTAATCGATGTTGAACTTATTTTCAGATTCAAGTATACCAACAGGATCTGCATTTGTAATACTTGCAGGGAATGTAAAACCTCCTTGCAAAGACGAATAGTTAACTAAAACTGTATCGTTTATATCGAAAAATCTTGGATCTGGACAAAGAATGGAGATCTGAAGAGGAATTCCTTCATAACCGCCGTCCGTACCAAAGATTTCCGGTTCGTTTGATTCTACTACACCGACAATATAACATGTTCTGGTGTCTGAATAAAACGTCATTGTGATTTTTTCACCTATTTTGAACCATCGTTCAGCAAGGTGTCTAGCTTGTTCAACTGTATCTTTCCATAATGCTATAGCATCAATTACTATATTTCTAGTAGGTTTTCTACTACCAGAATCAATAGAACCAGGTAAACTAGCATAATCTGTCAACTTTACATCTACCGAACCTGGACCTAAACCACTAACGCCTCGAATGAGGAGACCCGAGTCACCAGGCCTCCTCAAAACGAACGTTTGCGTCAATCCAGTTTTGGTGGTTATTTTGATTGAATTAATCATCTTAACCTCCTTAGACTGGTCTGAATCCTCCACTACGCTGACGTCTATTGAGTTCGAGCTCTGTCATACGTCTAATTTCTCTAGAACTAAGCGCTACCGGAGAATTATTTGTTTGATTGTAATTGTAGTTATTTACATATGTAGAACCTAATGTTGACCGCTGATATCCACCATACACAGGCGTAGAAGTAGCCATATCGAAGGTTCTATTTTCTTTCATAAATTCATCAAACATATCTGTATTTAAATCTAACGTCATCTCAAGATTATTATTATCAACCATATCATTAATATCAAATGTTGCAAATTCACTTTCCAAATTACCAAAGTCAAATCCAGAGTCAACTGTGAAGTTAAGACCCATAGAAGCCGGATCAAATCCCAATTCGTTGAGATTTAAGCTATCTGTGATTCCACCTAGTACGGACGAAAGTGAATCGCCAACTCCACCAAACATACTACTAAGATCAAAATTACCATCTTCATCTTTAAACGCATTTTTAATCTGATTCCAAGCATTCTTCAATCCTTCGATGTTACCGGAAATACCTTTTTCCCAACCGAAGTTAGACTTAAGAGAATCCCAAGAAGGAAGTCTTGAAGTTAATGCATCAGATACTTTACTACCGACTGATCCAAGATCAACATTATTGAATGCTGAATCTAAAGAATCGCCAGTATCAGTAGCCATTTGATCAGATGCGTCATCGATGTTATTCTTGAAATATCCAACCATAGAATTCATAAAACCAGCAGATGTCATTTCACCTGTATATACAATCTTTTCTTCCTCTGACGGAGAATGAATAGCAAATCGCTTTTGAATAGCTTTCGCTAACGTAAGCAACAAATTATTAGCAGTAGATGACATCCTACCTAAAGAACTGGTATTAACCATACCATTCAAGATACCAGCTGTAATCATTTCGCCCGTATAAGTGAAATTGCCAGATGATCCAAACGCCGCTCTTAACTTAGCTTGGAATACACCGCCCATTGTGTTAATGACTCCTTCTGGAATAGACACAGAAGAAACAGTTACATTTGGAATATAATTAACGGCCGGTCTATACGTTTGCGGAATCAAAGCCAAAGCGGCATTAACTGCTTGGAAAGCTGCCCAGCTTTTATTACCGGCTAATACCATTTGAGGTGTCAATGTGCTTGCCAATCCGTTACCCATGGTTGAACTCAAATTTGCGAAGTCTCCTTGCATAGCAATTGGCGCTTTTTTACTTTCCGTACTATTGGTATTTATAAGACTTAAATAAGTATCAGTTAGTACTTTATCGAAACCTATAAGACCTTTACCACTACCTGGCTCTCGTTCTTCTCCAGTAAAAGATGAAAGCATGGCTTGACGCATAACAAAACCGATAGTGCCGGCGTATGTTGCCGCTGGTGTAATCCATTTACTAAGAGGATTTAAGATTTTTGTTCTCATAAAATCATTAATAGATTTTTCTGGATTTTTACCTTCGGTTCCGTCTTCAAATCCTTTTGGTAACTCAAGACCGAGTTCTCTAGCTAGCTCATACAATTCAGCTTTCTTATCAGGATCATCAGTAGCATCAATTGCCGCTTGAATTTCTGCAGCAGCAATATTCCGGAAATATTCGCCTTTTGAAGTATCCCAGCCCTCATACAGAGCTTGCTGGATATTGCTAGCAGCATTTGCTAATTTTTGGCCAATAAATCCACTAGTACCAGTTTCTTCAAGAAGAGAATCTGCCATTGCATTCAAAGAATCTATAACCGGGAATGCTTTTGTAAAAGTGTTAGCCATATCCCACGAGGATTTTAATTTGCCCATAGAAGCATTTTTCATTATTTCTTCTACGGCAGCAGATAAATATTGAACAACGCCACCATGTTCTTCGATGATCTTTGCGTAATCTTCATTACCGTAGTATTCAGCACCAAGAATAGCCTGAATAGCAGCATCGAGAATGGTTTCTCCTCTATAACCATTTTTATTTTTACGTATTAAAGCCTCACGCATCTGCTCTTCTGTATAGCCAAGGTTTTTAGCTATTTTAGTAGCGGCTATCATAAGTTGCTGATATGAGTCGTCCCATGCCTTAACAAAAGCATCTGCTTCTATTCCACTACCAAGAGTATCAGCAAAGTTACCAAGAGAACCGCCTAGCAGATTCTTATCAATAGCTTCTCCTACCCGGAACAAGAAATCATCAAACCCTGTTAGTTCACCACCAAAGAACGCTTGATTAATACCATCACAAATACCCTTACCAATCTCAACGCCGATTTGAACTACCTTAGAAGACCATTTTTCGGCATTGTTAAGAAGAATATCCAAGATACCATCTATAATACCTACCACACCAGCCTGTACTTCCGGATCATTTACAAAGTCAGACAAACTGATAATAGAAGATTTTATTACATTTAATATAGATTCGAATCTTGTGGGAATCTCCGTTTCCAACCATCCGAACAAACTATCAAAGAATTTCGTTAATTCAGGTAATATGTCAGAATCGAGTATGCTGTTTACATGCTTAAGTGCATCGGATAGGCCATCTACCAAGCCGGTAAGCGTAGAACCAACGCCGCCTCGGATCTTCTGAGATTTTCCGTCCACTTCGACCATTACATCTAAGAATGTATCTAGTGCATGCGCAAACAAATATAACATGATACCGACTCCGGCCATAGTAACACCAAGACCAAGAAGCATACCTGCTGTGGCAAGAGCAGCCGCTGTATTAAGCGACGCAAATACACCAAATAATGCTGTGATAGCCAAAGCGACTAATACAACAGCACCCATAGCCATAAGATTATCTCTAATAGCAGCAAATTTGAATGTGCTAAGCATCTGCAAAGCCTTAGCGATAATAACAAGACCTGCGCATACTCCCAAGAATGTAGCCATATTGGACAACGATCGTACCGGGAAACCTTCCATTCTCGTCAGTACCACAGTTATAACGGTAACAACTCCGGCCATAACAGAAAGGGTAATTCCAGCAGTTACAATATTACTCTTAGATACATTCGCAAGTTTCTTCAATGCACCAGCCATGGCATACAAGCCAAGACATACTGTAGCGTACGTACCAAGTACGGTTACAACTTTCTTAATAGATGAACCCGTATTCCATCTCATGTCTTTAATAGCATTCAACATGAATTTACTCATGAGATAAACAAAGGCCATCATAGCGCCAATAATAACACCCGCTATTGCCAATCTACCAGCATCGATGCCAGAACCAGTGATAGCTAATACAGCAATACCAACAGCACCACCGATACCTAACAATGCAATAGCCATTGACAATACTAGCCCGCTAGTAGCTTTTATCATTTTGTCGTTCTTTACCTGAGCTACGGCTTCTATCATAAGACCCATAGCCGCACCCATTGCAAATATAACAGCAGCAAGTGCTGCCATAAGACCTACGGCTACAAGACCATTAATACCAGTAGCAGAAACTACCGCCATTAAAGCCGCTGCCGCTATAGCAACCGGAATAAGCGCAAATGACAATTTCATTAGAGCATTGGTATAGGCTACTAAACCACTGTTCTTCTTAACTGCATTTTGATTTGCAGACTCGGCCATTACATTTACTGCTGCCGCAACAGCAAGTATCAGTATAGCAAAGCCACCCAAAGCTACCGCAGCAGATAATGGATCAACTCGCAATGCGCCTACAACACCAAGAATGATAGTCAACGCAAGAGATAGAGGTAACAAAGCGATACCTACATACATCATTGCTTTAGCAAAGTCAGCAAGATTCTTATATGCGTTCTTGTCTGTTGTGCCAATTTCTCTGCTAAGTGCATAAATAGCTACGGCTAGCGCACCGATGGAGACGAACATTACTACTGATGTTTCTATCAGATCTCCGAAGTTAAATTTAGAAAGAACGGCTAATGTAAGTCCTACTGCAGCGAATACACCGCCCATGATAAGCATTATTTTACCTACGCTCTTTAAATCTTCTTCTTTGATCTTACTAAGAACCCAAATAACGCCAGTCATTCCGGCCATTAAACCTGCTAATACACCAAAGCTAGCGCCTGTATTTTCTACTTTATCCAAGATTCTGAATGCAATAGAAATAGCAACCATAGCAGCACCAATTGAAAGGATAGTTGCCGCAATAGATGTAAGCGCTTTGCCTTCTTTCATTCCTGTAGCGAAAGGTGCATTATCTTTACCAAGCTTGGAATATATAAACATTAATACTCCAGGTATACCAACCAACAACAAACTCATTGCAGTAAGAACAGCAATTCCTTGTATTACCTCTCCTAAACTCATTCTTCCTATAACATACAACGATGCGGTCATGGCAACTATACCTAATGATAGTCCTGCTAAAATAGCAGCAATACCAAGAACCGTTAATGCCAATGTATTTCCTTTCAATCCACCAACTGCAGATAGAACGGTACTCATTGTCATTAATATAATTACTAGCATACCCAACGTAGCAGTTATGCTTATTAAACTATCTATACCACGTTGCATAACATCTTCCGGAATCAATCCTAATATAATAAGCGACGGTACAATAACAGCAAGCGCTATTGCAAAACCAGTTAATAAAGCACCTATTGAAGCTAAAGAACCGACAGCTAACTTATCATTAATACCTGGAACCTTACCTAATATAGCACTAAATCCTAACAAGAATGCTACTATACCGGCTATTGTACCAATGATTTCAAATATAAGTTTGGAACCATTCTTAATAGCATCTTTTCCGCCTTCTCTACCATATACAAAACCTAACAATAGAATAGCGCCGGCAATAACCGCAATCGACAGGGCAAATGCTCTGAGGAAGGCAGCAATACCACTCATAGCACTAGAGCCCAAATCTGCTTTAAGTCCATTCGCTTTGCTGAGAGCCACACCAGCACCGGTAGCATTTCTGGTCAATGCGGTAATTGTAATGATCATACCGCCTAAAAGACCTATTAATGCGCCGATTATTGCTTCTGCTTCTCTAAGGCCATCGATCATCTCATCGCCACCAAATTTCTTAATAAGACCAACAATTAACGCCACGATAACTAAAACACCAGCTATCATGCTAACCGCCACAGCAAGATTCTTAATACCTGCTGTATAAGATTCAAACTTCTTAGCCTTAAACATACCTGCTACAGAGGTAAGTAAGGTATTGAAGCTTTCCATTATCTTAGTCATTAATTTAGGGAATTCAATAACGAATCCAGAAAGAGCATCGATAATCTTCTTAATAGTCCAAGCAATTCCTACTGCCAGCAATACAAATACAGCAACAATTGCCCAACCAGCAACCTTAAGTGCATCGATATCCAAGTTGGAGAAAGACGATTTAAGATTAGAGAAGAAGTTTCCGATTTTTTCGCCAATACTAGAAAGTTTATCTGACGATGTATCCGCTTTATCTACGGTATCGGAATAACTGTTAACGAAGTCTTTTATTGATACTACATTAGAGAGTTGAGCATTCATGTTAGATATATGTCCACCTGCTCCGACACCAGTTGTTAAACCAGAAGTCTCCGTTTTCTTATTAAAACCAAAGAAAGTTTTGATCTTCTCTACAACTTTATCGATAGCCGAACCAATCTTCTCAAATATATTTTTTACTTTATCCCAACCGGGGACCTCAAAGTTTTCTGAGAAATATTCTTTAACACCCTTAAACTTTTCACCCCAAGATAAATCACTATTTGTAAAAATATCTTTTACGGGTTTCCACCAATTTACAATATCTTTGAAGAAACCCACGACATTGTCTTTTATTTCACCGCATCTATCCTTAAATCGTTCAAGCATTGGACCAAAATAATCTTCATTGCCGGTTTGTTTAAGTTTCATATCGAACTCAAAAATCTTATCAAGAAGACCGGTAAACCAAGACGTTAACCCGCTAGCTTTAGCGGCACTAGCTGCTTTATTAAAGATAGGATCAATAATATGAAGCTTAAATGACTTACCAAATCTAATTATAATATCGATACCGGCACCAAGCGCCTTAAGCAACTTAAAGAATAAACTATTCTTAAATCCAGGATCATTTGTAAAGTTTTTTAAAGATGTAGTTGCGGATGCAAGCGCATTAGAAGCTCTAACAGCAAGATCAGCAAAACCCTTAAAACCAGGATTCAACGCATGAAATACATTTCCAATACCAGATCCAATATTCTTAAATACATCCCATAAATTGTTGAATGTTATGCGCAAATTATTAGCCAGTTTTTCCGCACGAGATTCATATGTAACCCAATAACCTTCTGGGATCTGATCAGATGGGGTAATTCCTTCCGGTAAATTATTCTTTACATACTCCATCTCTTTCCATGGTTGGAGCCAAGATGAAAATATACCACCGGTTGTTTTAAGATGATAACTTACATTTCCTTCTTCGTCCGTTTCTTTTACTAAAAATTTGTCAACAACTTTATTAATTTTATCAGCTATGTTTTCGCCAAATAACTTTACAACAGGTTTAATAGCTTTGTTTACGTCATTAATTGACTGTCTAAGCACTTCGAACAAGTGTACCAATGGACCACCATTTTCAATGATCGGTTCAAAGAAAGTTTCGCCGATTCTTGCCAATGCTGATCTCGTATTAGCCATTACACCAGATAAAGTTTCATTAGCAGCGGTAGCATGTTCTGCGAACTTGTTATAGAATGCCTCAATTACTAACTGAGGATCTAATCCGCCACCTTGACGATCGCTCATTTTATCTTGAACTTTTGATTCGGTCCAATTTTTAGAACCTTCATATCCGATACTATTCAAGTAATCTGCAACGATACCTTTAGCACCAATACCATAGGTAGCCAACTCATTAAGATTCTGAGTATAAACTTTACCATAAGAAATCATCTTAGTAAAGATTCTACCAATATCTGCGTAGTCTGCCTTACCACCAGTAGCTGATGCTGTACCAGAAATAGATCGTAAGATCATTGCCATTTCGTCGATGTCTTGTGTTTTTCCACTTTTATCAACCCATTCAGTACCTGGTTTTACACCAGAAGAAGCCAACTGCGATGCTACGATAGCTGCCTGGTCCAAAGAATACGCCGTGTTTGTAACTGCGTAATCAATGTCATTGTAAATATCTTTCCAAGCAATACCAAGACCTTCAAGCTGAAATTTAGCACTTTGGATATTACTTGCTCTTGTATAACCACCTTGTACAATTCCTTGTTCGGCATATGTTACTATACGATCAACGCCATCTAACGCTTTCTGAACAATACCATACATGGAATCAGCTACATTTTCTACAATTCTAGCTGTAAAAATACCGAAATTTGACATTCGATATTCTATTCTATCTAATACGGAATTTAATTTAGAAGAGTCTATATCTCCTAAACTACTAATATCTTTTTTTAAAGAAGAAGTATCGATTCTACCGAGTTTATCCTGAACATCTGAAAAATTAAGTTTTTCTTTCAATTTATCGAGTGTACTTAATGATGTTTGAGCATTACGTTCGAATTCTTTATTATCAAACTTCATCGATACTATACGTTCATCTATTGATGCACTCACTTGATCGCCTCCTTCCATACTTTTGTGGCCATCCCATCAAAGATCGGGCGAAGAGCCGGATTAATATAATCACGGCCCTCTACCCAACCACCGGTTCTGGTTACATGACCATATTGTAATATAATAGCAATGGGGACCCCGTCTACTATATTACGGTTTTTAAACACGATCTTATACTTATCATTTTGATTTTCGATAGTATAGTACCATGCTGTGGCTGTCTCACCAGTATCTTTAGGTGTGTACTGAGCGAGACTCTGTACTCCAAGTTCACCGTACTGTCTAAGAACATCTATTTTTACCGAATCCTTAGACGTTCTTTCTAAAAGTTTGGTTGTTTTTTCCCAATTACCTTTAGATTTAACTGAAATGTTCATAGACTCACCCTTTAGAGCCCATAGCCAGCCTTCGAGCTTTATTCAGTTCAGAATTTCTATTAATAATGTCTTTCTTTGACATTTTCTTTCCGTCAGAATCCTTAGCTACATGTACATTAATTAATGTTAAAAGACTATTAATATGCCATTTTTCAGCAGCCCAATTTATACCATATGTTGTCATATAGTAATAAATCAGTTCGTTAGTTAAGAATTCTCGTCGTCCCATCTTCGACGGTTTACCTGATCCAGGTTTGTTATTAAATACAGTTGCCGTCATAGGATCATTGTTGTATCGTTCAATGTCCTGAAGATTTTCTCTACTAAGAAAGTCATAGACATCTGCGGGAACATTCGGAGTAATTGTCATACATCTAATGTAATCCAAAACTTCTTCTTTTGTTTTTTTCGCACCATCCAAATATGGCTTGTGGTGTTTCTGTTCCCATTTCTTAATAGAAATAAGTGAATGCTCTAGTTGCAAAGTCCAATCACGATCCAAAGTTTTAAATCTTTCGGATTCCTCATCCCAGCCTTCTTTAGCTTTAATCGTAATCGTTAGCATGTTTTTAAGGCTCCACTTTCGTAATATTATTCTGCGGATCTTTCATCTGCTTAGCTGCGTCTGCTCTGAGATCTTTCGGCATGCAATCCAGAATAAACTGAGCTGCCTTATCGCCATCTGTTACAAGTTCCATATAAAGAACATCGTATGCCGGAGAGCCCTTAAATTTAGCAAAGATCTCATCGTTCTTAATAAATGTCATACCATCAAGCGATTTTTCACCATAGGTTGCCTTAATGATCTCTTCAAATGTTGCAAGAATAACTTTGCCATCTCTAGTCTCTACAGCTTTCTTGATCCATTCTGTCAAACCGCCACCATGAGAATACTCAAGTTGTGCCAGTTCCGTCTTTGTAAGATTGAAGAAAAATGTCTGCTCGCATGATTCTCCGTTCCAGTTTTCAAAAGTAATTGTCTTTTTTAACATATCTTATTACTCCTTCAAAAATATAATTGTGACTGTGTTCGCTCCACCCGCCGTACTACCGGCAACCTCAACACGTCTAAGAGCCCCAAAACCCATTCATTTTGAATTATTACTCAGACTTAGTAGATACTACAACTGTATTACCTGCTACAGTGAGTGTATTACCGGATGTAAACGGTACATTGTTAACCGTTACTGTACCACCGGTTACTGTGATCGTAAGCTCATCACCGGCCTTGATATCAGCACCATCTGTCAGAGCTGTAGCGCCCTTCATAACAGAAAGAGTTGTATCAGCGCCCTGGGTCATTGTGAGCTTATAGGTAGCTGTACCGCCAAGAACAGAGATAACTTCCGAAATCGACGGAAGTCTTGCCGCTGTATCCTCTGTACCATAGAGAATATCCTCAAGATCCTCGAGAATAGCCTTATCTTCAGCAGTAACGAAGTCAGTAGACAGAATCTCGAAGATAGCACACGGCTTAATACCAGGAACACCAACCTCAACCGGAACGGTACTGAACTCGTAAGAGAATTCAATAGCATTCGGATTGTCGTTTACTGTCTGATACTCTTCCTCAGAAGGAGAAGCAGTTGCACCATAAACGATATAGAGCTTGTAACCGAAGTCGGTACCTTCAGTATCGTTACCGATAAGTGTACGGCAAGAGAAACCGAACATTGCTCTGTTCTGCTGAGAAATTCTCAGACCCTTAACACCAGCAATTGTCTTCTTACCATTACAACGATCCCATCCATCCGGATAAGTATAGCACTTAATTGTACCCTTCTTATCCTCGGTTGCGATCAGGTTAAGATACTTCTGGTTGTCTGCATAAATCGGTGATGCAGTACCACCATCAGATGATGTCTGGAAAGATGTAAGACCATTCCATGCTTCACCGTTCTCGTAAGCGCTACCATTGTGTACAAACAGAACACCGCGATCAACACCTGTAGAATAGAGTTTTTCGCCTGTCTGATCCCAAAGAAGTCTAGTCATTTTTGTTTCCTCCATTATTTATAAAAAATTTTGAACACATCATGATACAGATCATCAGATATAAACTGCCGATCGAAACTACAATATGGCAACTCGAGAATTGCATCGACGGTTTCACTATCTGGATCTGAATGTATGAATGTGACTGTATACCATGTACCTTTTATATAGGCATGGTTGTCAGCATACCACAGCCCGGGCCTTGCTGTGTATACAATAGTATTATCCAGTTGGATTTGATCTTTTGGGGGTCGTTGAAACCATGCTTTTGCGACTCCCGGTAGAGCCTCAATAATACGATGAAACTCAAGTCGTTTCGTTTGTCTGGGTCTGTCGTTTGCCATTATAAACACCTCCTAAATATAATAGCATACTAGGATAGTTTCTAATGTCAACAGTCTTAACGATCCAGCAGGCGCCCATATGCTCGACGAACTTTATCTTCTGATAATTCAATCGAGCAAATGGATCTCCAACTATCTTAATTCGGTCATCAATATTGATATCCTTATTTATAGTTTCTGTAGAAGAATATAATCTTCTAAGTTCCTGCTCGACATTACCCCTATATGGTTTTTCAACTATAGTAGGCTCTGATACGCCCGGGACTGTTTCAGAATATAATTCAAATCCAACCATCCCAGCAAACTTCATACTCAGGCCTCCGGTTTCGGTGACAGAGTGATGTACTTGAGGCTATAGATCTTGGAGTTAGTAACATTATCCTTAGTAGTTTCAACACGGATCTTCTGTGTCTTGCTAGCAATCTTACCAACAAACATCTTATCAGAATCCAAAGTTACCGGACCCGAAGTACCGCCAATGATCTCAACTGTAGTTGTTGCACCATCTTCAACATCAAACTTAAGTGCGATGAAGTTACCTTCTACATTAGCTTCGAATCCCGGATAACTATTAAGATACTTCAGCTTACCACGGATCTCATCCAGATCATTGATACGGATTTCTGCCTGCAGCTCAGAAGCATTCTTACCAAGAACCTCAACATTCGGAGCAACTGCGTCTGCCTTAAGGGTGAGCATCGGGTTATGCGCAGATTCGATTACGATTGCAGAACGAATCTTTGTCAGAGCGCCAGACATTCTCTTCTCCAACAGGTATTTATGCTGGTTGAAGTCGAGATCGAAGTCCTCGAACAGACCAGATTTAGCACCCTTATTGGCGCCTCTCTTATAGTCAGAAAGATTTACGATGATAGCGATAAGATCGAATTCGTTACCATTCTCATCTGTATAAACCTTATCCTCAAACTGCGGAACTTCTACGATCTTCTTAACACGAAGTGCTGTAGCCAGCTTAGCCTCGGAATCATAGAGCGGCTTGCCGAAACCATCTGTAGCGAGAAGCATCGTTGTAAGCCAATCAGAAGAACAGAACAGTGTCGGTGTACCAGATCCCTTATAGTGCTTACGAGCACGGAGAATTGTCTTTCTCAGGATAGCTGTCTGATCAGTTTCTGATGCTCCCTCTGGGAAGTAAACCTGACGACGCATTGTGTAAAGCTCGTCATCCTTCCAAATCGGGCGAATGCAATCTTCCTTGATCTTATCCGGATCATCAAAGTCACGGCCATCGCCGATAAGAATTGCCTGAGCTTCCTCGAGCTTCATCATAACTTCCATTTCGGCTTTGATCCACGGAACTACAGAGAAATCTGTAATATCGATGATATCATCGTGATCGAGTTTCTGCTTCTTATAGAAAGTGCAAGGACCGGTTTCTCTCTTGAGCAGAGTGAATACTTCCTCTTTCTTTCTATTACCCTTTACGTAACCCTTCGCACGAGCTTCATCTGCTGTGATATCAGCAAAACGTGTTTTGATGCGAGAGAATGGAGAATTAGATACACCGTTAAGAACTTCGGGTACCCACTCCATTTCCGGCTTGATCCATTCCGGGGGCATATTGAGATCCTTCGGTTCCGGGAACAAAGATTCGATGTCCTGGATACCATAGTCATCAGCATGCATGAGAATCGCATCCGACAACTTACATTCATTAGTAGCCGCATCTTTTACCATCTGAATAAAATCATCCTGGGTAAAGGCGGAATGAGCGACTTCTCCGCCGTCGTTCTTGAAAACACTTCTTTTCATTTCGTCGTTTCCTCCTTCGTTGTTTTCATCTTCATCGTTTTCATCTTCATCGTATTCACCATCAGAATCTTCTTCATCTTCTTCATCATACTCCTCTACATCATTTTCATCTTCATACTCTTCATCTACTTCGTCTGAATCGTCACTATCATCACCATCATCATGACTAAGTTTAAGATCGCCATTCTCAGCAGCAAGTACTAAGAAAGACAATACTTTCTTCTGATCGTCAGTCATACTGTTAATGGTTTTTGTAACAAATCCAGGTACCTCGGAGTCATCGTCCGCATGCTCTAATTCCGTAGAAAATTCGCATACGTCTTCTGGCATATAAATCACAGCCGATCCTTCACCATTTTCATCATGCGATACATCTACGTCTTCAATGTAAGCACCCATATTAGCACCTGCAAGGACCAGACTTACTTCTTTAATATCCCCATGGAATACTTCAAGAGCAGCATTCTGTTTCAGATGATTCGCATAAATGGACATGCTAGTGATGTCGCCATGATGTACCGCTTCATTCATGATATTTCCGCTTTCGGTATCATTAAAACTACCATAAGCATACATACCATCCGGGCGTGATTCGAGCAATGCATTACCACAAATGCTTACCGGATCTGAATGATTATGCTGGAACATAAGGGGAACGACCATTCCATCCATATGCGCAAAAGCATTGTTTTTAATGGTTCTACCATCAGTACACTTTACGTTGTACCTAGTGGCATAACCACAAAAATCATACTTCTTCATTTTGATTTTGTTCTCCTTCCTGTGGTATTTGTGTAGGATCACCAGTCATACCTTCGTTGTGAGCAATGTTCTTGTTGAGCAACATATCGGCTTTAGGATCATCCGATGGCGGATAACCAATCTTGCCTCTAAGTTCATTACTGCTAAGAACCTCATTTCTAGAGAATTTGTCAACGATGTCAGCCATCTGAGTGATAGGAGCATCTCTAAATACATCTCTAAAGTACATGATTCTATGGCCCTCAAGAATACACGCTTCGCTGAAGAATGTTCTTGTGAATCCCTCTGTTATTGCCCTAAGAATAGGAGCAATTGCGGAATTGTAATATGAGACTTTCGCCGCATCATCCGCTGTACCGTCAACAATAGATGGTGGAATACCAAGTTGAGTTAACAAGTTATTGTTAAGATACTCGATTTCCTTCAAGATATTGTTTTCAGCCGGTCGATTTAACTGCGTAACACGTTCTGTTGCATCTATGTATCCAATACCGTATTTCGTGTTCGCCAACTGATGTTCAAGATCTTGTCTACGTTCTTCGGCAAGTTTTCGCTTTGATTCGCCTCTAATTGTGTATGGTAACTGAATAATTACATCCAATTTACCAGAACCCGCTTCTTCGTCGATACCATCAAGCAAAGCAAGTTTTCTCATGACACTTCTAGCAACCGAGTTCGGCTCATTCATTACAGAATAAAACGGATTCTCGATAATGCATACATCATTTTTTGAAAGTAATACTTTTTCATCTTTCTGATGGTCTTCGTTATAGCATTCTACTTCTACATGTTTAGGATACCATTTCGTAATTTTAGCTACACGCAAAGAATAGATATCGCATATACCGTCCTCATTTGGCTCATCTTCCATCAAAACTGGTACTACAGCAACACAACCTTCATCAAACATAGAAAGGATAAGATCCTGAATAAACGCGGTTGATGTTTGGTCAATGTTAGCTGAGAAATGTAAACGAAAATCGATGGCATCCGGATACATAGCAATGTAATTTTCTTTTTCATCGAGAATTACATGCCGAATGTCCACCTGTGACGCATCAATGGCCATTTTAGAATAAATACCAGCTAAAATGGACTTTTCAACACCATAAGACAATCGATGTCTACTAGGCCTAGTATAACTAGGATAAACAGAGGTGGTATGGTTTTGGGGTTCCGTAAACTCCGGTTGTTAATTACCATAACGAAAAGCAAACCAGGCACCTTTAATTCTATC